>QIAS01000180.1:1480-4343 GCA_003225615.1 Acidobacteriota bacterium
CCCAACCCGCCAACCGCCGCCATCAGAAGCATGGCCGGCGTCTCCGCCTTTTCCCGGTACAAAGTCGAAAGTCCTAGTAGAGCCCCATACCCGATCACCCCTATCAGGGCCACCGGAATCCCCAGCAACACTGAATAACTGCTGCGGTTAACTGTGTCGCAATTAAAACTCTCTCCAAACTCGCAATACGAAGACTTCGACTTCGCATAATGATTGCGCAGCGCCACAGCCGAATCAATCACCCCGGCCGCCGCCAGCAGCGCAATCACCAGAAAAACCCGCCGCATCCTCGCCGTCATGGCAAAGGACATCCCGTCTTCGCACTCAACTCCTCCAAAGGTATGACGCGCTCCTGCCGGTCTCCCTGGGGCATCGCCGCGGTAGCAGGGAAGACCCAGGTAGGAAACCGCTTGATTCCCGCATCCTTGCACTCCTGCGTCTCGCCCCTTTGTCCCGGAATCCCGCACTCCACATACGGAACCTGCGAGAACGAAGCTCCAAACAATTCCTTCTGTTCCGTGCAATGCGGGCACCAGTAAGCTCCGTACATCGTAAGCTGTTTCTCCCGCAGGCAGTGAGCAAACGCGTCATAGCGATGGCCGTGCTTGTAATAGATGAAGTAGTAGACACCCGCTAGAACGATGACAATTCCCACGGCGATCCCAATCTTCCGCCAATTAACCCGCGACCCAGCCGGATCCTCCCGCTCCTCTCGCCGTTTCCTTCGTAGTTCAGACATGAAAATCCTTATACCATGACGTTCAGCGCCGACGGCAAAACGTCCAGCGACTCGCAATGCAACGTGAGCACCTCGCCGTCCACCATAACATCTACCGGTTGTTCTAGAGCGAATTCCACGCACCGCACCGCCTGCCGCTCCGCCAACGGATGTTTTACGTGAGTCCCGTCATAAAGCGTGTGCAGATTCCCGATCAACCCCAGCCGCCCAATCGCGCCCCAACGCACATACTCGATCAGCCCATCATTCACTTCCGCCTGCGGCGCGATCATCATCGTCCCCCCGGTGAACTTGCTGTTGTTGAAAGTAAGAAACAGACAACGCCGGCTGTCCAATTCGCTTTGCCCTTCCACGCGCAACGGAAACGGCCGCCGGTTCAGCCGAGCCAGGCAAGTGAAAATCGCCAGAAAATATCCCAAATGCCCATAACGCTGCAGATGCCGTGCCCGGAAAGCCGCCACATCCGCCGCGAATCCCATGCTCAGCAGGTTGATGTAATGAATCACTCCCCCCTTGTGCTTCATGCGCAGTACATCGCAAGCTTGCGACCGGCCCTCGAGCAAGGCCTCTGCCGCAAACTCCACTCCTCGATCGCTGAAGTCCCGCAGAAAGGAATTCCCTGTGCCCAGAGGAAGAAAAGCCAAGCTCGGACGATCCCCGCCCTCGGCCTCCGGGAAAAGTCCGTTCACGATCTCGTAAGAAGTTCCATCTCCGCCGACCGCCAGAAATTTCCGGCGCCCGCGCCGATAGGCGTCCCGAGTCAGTTCCGTGGCATCCCCCGGCCCGCGTGTTTCGACCACGTCCAATCTAATGCCGCCCGCCCGCAAGCGCTCCAAAGCCGGCCCCACAAGCTTCGCGCAGCGTCCTCCGCCCGCCGCCGGATTCACCACGGCAAGAAAAGCGTCGCTCACAATTGGTTTACGGCCTTCTCGCGTTCCAGAGATTTGCGCATTTCCTCCGCCAGCGTCGACCGCTTTATCTTCATCGAAGCCGTGCGCGGAAAATCCCGGTTCCAGTTCACGTACCCGCTCACCCGCTTAAAGTCCGGCAAGCTCCGGTTGCGTGCCGCCACTTCCTCCCGCAGCGCATCGTTGAATTCCTGCCCCGGCTCCAGCCGCACCACGATTACCAGCCTTTCTCCACCTAGAGCTCGCACCGGCCAGATATAGTTCACCGCAAACACGCAGTATTCTTTCACCGGCAAATCCACAAACGCGCTTTCAATGTCCTCTGGATAAATATTCTTCCCGCCCGCAGTCACGATCATGTTCTTCTTGCGCCCCAAAAGTAGCAGATGCCCATCGCCATCGAAGCGCCCCAGATCTCCCGTCACCAGCCAGCCATCCACGATCGTCTCCGCCGTGAGCGCCGGATCGTCCAGGTAATGCGACATCACCGTCTTGCTGTGTACCGCGACCTCGCCCACACCCTGCCTATCCGGATTCAGTATCCGCATTTCCACGCCCGGAAGTGGCTTCCCCACGGTGTCTGCTCGAAAAGGTTTGAAATCATTCAAGGTAAGCGCCGTCCCCGCCTCCGTAAGTCCGTAGCCGTTCGCTACCGGAAGCCCCAGGTCATAAAAGAACTGCAAAGTGGAAGCCTCAATGAAAGCTCCACCCGTAAATAACGCCAGCAACTCTCCGCCAAACGATTTGTGCACCTCAGGCAAAAGCTTCCGGCTGAGCCCAACATTCGGCCGCTTTCGCGTGAACATTTTGTTCAGCCCGATTGCCGATTTCAAAATTAGTCGCTTGTACCCCGGCAACTCGTCGAACTTTGCCTGCAAGCCCCGCTCCAGGTTCTTCAAAACCATCGGAACCAGACTCACATAAGTAATGCGGTAGCGCACAAACGCATCGCGCACATATTCCGGCCGCAAAGACCGCAAATGCACCACGCAAGCTCCGCAAACAAACGGCCCAATAAATCCGACCATAAAATCAATCGCGTGGTTCGTCGGCAAAATGCTCAGATACCGCACGCCCGGCCAGAACGGGTACCACGCCGTCAAAGCAATGCACTGCTCCAGATAATTTTCATGAGTCAGCACGCATCCTTTCGGTCGTCCCCCGGTGCCCGACGAATAAACGATGCACGCCACATCCTCCCGCTGTCGCGGAACAA
>QIAS01000180.1:4458-5067 GCA_003225615.1 Acidobacteriota bacterium
CGCCAAAGGTGATATTCCACAATCAACACTTTGGCCTTCGAGTGCGCCAGAAGCTGCAACTGCTCCGCCGCGGTCAGCTTATAGTCCAAAGGAACTAGCACGCCGCCCGCAAAGAAAATGGCATAAGCCGAGATCAGCCACTTCGACTGATTCGTCATGATGATCGCCGCCCGATCATCCGGCTTGAAATCGGCATCCTCCAAAGCCCGCGCCAGCGGCAGCGCCAGCTCCTTGAAATCCGAATAAGTAAGCCGGGTCTTCTCCCGGTCCCGATCCCCCTCGATCAGGCAGGTCTCATTACTCCAGCGCTCCAGCGCATCCCGAAGCGCCGCCCCCAGGCTTTGATATTTATGGAGATCAAGCATGAAAGACTTATTTCATCACAGACACACAGCCACGCGCAGAAGAACTATGTTAATCAGATAATTCATTCGAATGTTGAAGATTGTATCGAACCCAAACACGAAGCTCGTAAACCCCGACTTCTTCCGTGACTCCGTGGTGAAATCTGCCTCAAAGCCGAGCCTGGACTCGTCCCGCCAAAGTCCGAAAATCCGAAACCCCCTGCAACTCATAATCCGGAAGCTCGACCCCAAAATGATGTTCCAG
>QIAS01000180.1:5166-7601 GCA_003225615.1 Acidobacteriota bacterium
TGAAGTGTGTTGAAGCCAAATCCAAAATCTCATCCACAATTTGTTCCTGAGTTCGCACTGCAGTGACTCCCTGTGCCTTATTTAAACTGTCATCCTGAGCGGAGCGAAGGATCTATGCACCACCGGCCTGGACCGCCACTCTCACGGCAAATAAGGCAAAGGCTCCTTGCTCTCCACAAACTTCCGCAATCCCGCTTCCACCGCCGGCTGCATAAACAACTCACAAAAAATATCAATCTCCCGCTGCAGCTCTTCATAAGGAATGGGTTTCACAAACCGCTTGGCCTCCATCGCCGTCCGCCGATCAAACTTCCCAACCTGCGCCGCCGTTATCCGCGCTACCTTCAAAGCCTCGCCCTCCGCCACTACCTGGCTCACCAACCCCACCGCCTGCGCCTTGGTAGCATTAATGCTGCGGCCAGTAAGTAAAAGATCGCGCACCACCGCATTCCCCAAATCCCGCTTCAGCCGCGGAATCCCACCCCATCCTGGAATCAATCCCAACCGCAATTCCGGGAACGCAAACCGCGCCATCTTGTCCGCAATAATCAAATCGCAAACCAAAGCCAGCTCGAACCCGCCACCGAATACCACCCCGTGCACTGCCGCAATCGTAGTAAGGGGACAAGCATCAAGGGTGTTCATCACGCGATGAATACGCTCCAAAAATTCCCGCACGGGTTGCGCCGCATCTCTCTTCGAAACCCGCTGCAACCCGTCAAAAAGCTCTCGCAGATTTGCGCCCGCCGAAAATCCTGCCTTGACCGCGCTGTAGATGATCAGCGCATGAGACTCCTCCGCGAGTCGCGGCAAGGCATCCGCAAATTTCTCCAGCTCCCCCAGCGTCAGCAGTCCGACTTCATTAGCCGGCTCGCGATGCAAGCCCAGCTCCACCACCCTATCCCGCAACTCCCACGAAAGCGCCTCGCCCGTAAATTTCCTCATCATCCTTTATCCCGACCGCCGCGCTCCATACTCGGTACCTGGTACCCGGTACTCGGTACTCTTCGCCCCGTACAGCTCCTCAATCTCCTCTTGATAATGCAATGCAATCGCATCCCGCTTCAACTTCCCATTCGCCGTCAGCATTCCATTCTCAATCGAAAACGGTTCTGAGCAAATATGAAACCCGCGCACCTGCTTGTAATGAGGCAAACCCACATTCACGGAATCGAGAGCCGCCTGCACGTGCTCGCCCGCAACCGCCCCCGTCACCAGCGCGCAAAGATACCCTCGCCCATTCCCCACCAAAACCACCTGCTGCCCACCGCCCAGTTCCCGCACAATCTCATCCTCGATCGGCTCCGGAGCCACATTGTGCCCCGACCCCAACACAATCAGATTCTTGATCCGTCCCACAATCCGCCAATTCCCCTCGCCATTTACTTCGCCCTGGTCCCCGGTATGAAACCATCCGCCACGCAGCACCTTCGCAGTCTCCTGCTCTCGCTTCCAATATCCCGGAAAAACGTTCGGCCCCCGCACCATAATTTCCTCATTCTCGCCCAGCCTCATCTCCACCCCTTCGATTGCCGGGCCCACGCCTCCCGGTTCCACCTTCCGCGGATCATCCATCGTGCAAATCGCCGTCGTCTCCGTCAGCCCATAAACCTGCAGCACCGGAATCCCCAGCATCATGAAATAAAGCTGAGTTTCCATATTCAAAGGAGCCGACCCGCAGATCAAAGCCTTCAAATTGCTCCCAATCATCTTCTTCCGAATCGTCGGAAACACCAGCACCCCAGTCCCCAAGATTTGCGCGACTGCTCCGTCCTGGTCTCTCTGTTTCTTGGAGCGACAGGGCAGGGAAGTTCCGAGCCCAAGCTGCCTTGGCCCGCGCATAGATGAATTGAATCATCCCGCCCGTCTTCCATATCTGCTCATCCACCGCTCGCCGCATCCGTTCCAGCAAAGCGGGAACATTCAAAAAATAATCCGGCTCCACTGCCCGCATCTCCCCCGCCAGCTTCGACAAATCCGTATTCAGAGTCAGCAAACTTCCCCGGAGCAGGCAAGTCAACAACATGATCCACGATCCGGCAAAACAAAAAGGCAAGTAATGAAACACCCGATCCCGCCGCTCCTTCACATTCCGCAGAGACCCATCTTGCCGCGTCTCATTAAGCAAATCCAGCCGTCCCGAAGTACATGCCAACATATGTCCCACATTGCCCGCGGTAAGCACAACGCCCTTCGCCTCTCCCGAAGTTCCCGACGTATAAATAATGGTGACCGGATCCGAATCTGCGACCGACGGCGTCCTCCCTAAACCTGCTGAAGCCGCAAAGATTTCCTCAAACAAAACTAGTGGAGGACCGTCCACCCATTGCTCCGCAATCCCATCCCGCAACCCTGTATCCCCGCAACAAACCAGCACCGGCAAGCAATCTTTCATCATCGCGACAAGTTCCTCCGCAGCCTGCCGCGCATACAGA
>QIAS01000180.1:7606-9871 GCA_003225615.1 Acidobacteriota bacterium
AATCAAACCTTCCGCCATAATGGCCAAATCCAGAGCCACCCATCGAATCCCATTGTGTCCTAATAGCGCACACCGATCCCCACGCCTCAAACCCCGGTTCGCAAGAAATCCGCGCGCCCCCCCCACCAACTCCAATAGTTCTCCGCCAGTAACAGAAACCTTTTCCCCGTCCCGGATTTCCTGAAGAACAACGCTCTCCCGCTCTTGCTCTAAAGCGCGAAAAATGTCCCCCAGAAAACTCATCCACTTTTCCTTCGTGTCATACCTTCGTGAACCTTAGTGTCCTTGGTGGTTAAAGCTCTTTCTCGGCCGCACCGCAGCCCCTCTCGCTACACCGCCCGCTGAACCCGCCCAGCCCCCGCCATCTCACTCTCCCCATACCGGTCCATCAACCCCCGCAGATTCCCGCTGATTGGAGGCAAATAATCCTCCCACCCCCACTCCCCCTTCCGCGTAGGGAACTCCGGATACCGCCGCTGCACCTCTTCCTCAAAGTAAACTCCCATCCGCGCCATCACCCGCAGGTTCTTCACTACCGTCCGCCCAATTCCGTCCGCAATTAAGTCCCCTTGCTTGTAAAGCTTCTCTAAAGCCACCAGCAGTCGCCCCTCCAGATCCCCATCATCCACATTCATCACCAAGTCTTCATGCCCGCGCTCTGCCATCAAATTGCGGATTCGCTCATCCATGGTGATCCCCGCCGAAGCCACCAGGCCCGGCATCGAGGTGACAATCCCGTGATATCGCGACGAAGCCATCATCGTGCAGCTCCGCAAAATGCTCACCAGCTGGTACATGTCATACGCATCCGAAGTCAGCACCGGTACGCCGCCCAGCGACTCCGAAATCCGCCGCGCCGGCCGCGCATCCAGCCGCTCGGTGGCCACTATGATCACAAAAACATTCCGCTGCTCGCGAAAAGCCTTCACGGCGTTCGCAATCGACGTCAGATAATGCTCATAAGCCCGCGCCGCTTCCGGTCCCGAGTTGTGAAAATAAACCGACCGGTACTGCGAGTGCTTATAAGCTCCCGCAACTTTCCACAAAACAAATTTCGCTAACGATGCTTTCACCGGCCACTCAAAGGGATTAATCGGGCACACCACCAGCACCGGCTTGTTTCCATCCCACCCCACATCCCGCAGAGCCTGCCGCCCATACTCCGCCGGCAGAGGCTCAAAAGTCCAAGCCGTATCCGTCCCCAGCTCGGTAGGAACGCCCAGCTCCCGCAACAGCCCACGGGATTCTTCATTCCGCGTCAGGATCAAAGATTCCCGGCAATATCGCCCACACATTTTCGCGATCACCGGATCCATATGGCCCGCCTCCGCCCCATACCCCACCGAAAGCTTGTTCTGCGCTGCCGCAATTCCCAGAGACCCAATCATCATTGTGGTCAGCGCGTTGGCAAACTTGCTCTTGAACATCGATCCTTCACAAGCCACCACGCCATCGTGTTGCGGAACTTCGCGATACAAAAAAGGAGGAAAAATATCCGGCAAATGCGCCTGCCGAGTACCTTCAAAATATCCCCGCGAAAAATCAAAGTTCTGGCTCATCACGCTGAACGCCACATTCTTTGCCCCCAGAATATGCCGGATCTGCCGCAGCATCTCCTCCACTCTCACATCCGATCCCATATTCCGCGTCCCGTTGTAGCCGGCAAACAGCAGCTTCAGCTTCTCCCCTGGTTGCCAGCGCTTGCTCTTGCCCAGCATCCAGCTCAATTTCGTAATTTCGATCAGGCTGCTGACCCACGCCTCAAGCACAAAATCCATCATGCCGCCGAACCTCCCACGCTCGCCGTCGGCCAATCCTGATACTTGTAACTGAATTGATTTTCCCGGCTGAACTCCAGCAGAGGATAGCTATACTGCGAGAACGGAACCGGCTTCCGCCCCAGTTCCGTTGTCACCCGCGTATTGTCAAACACCGTATTCCACAACAAATAAGGAAGAAACACTTTCATCAAAGACGTCTCATACCCCACCGCCCCCCTGCGGTTCGACAAAGTATTCACCAACCAGCTGAATGGACGCGCTAATCCCGGCACGAACACGGGCCGCCTCTTCCCTCGCGCCGCCGCCAGCGCATCGGTCAACTCCCGGAAACTCTGGGACTCCCGCCCCGAAGAAAGATGATAAGTATCGAACGCCGGCCGCTCTTTCTGGTGAAGTGTCGCAATCGCGTCCGCCACAAAGTCCACATTCACAATATCCAGCTTGTCCTCCGGCCGGAACGGAAGCACCGGGAGTCCCGCCAGAA
>QIAS01000181.1 GCA_003225615.1 Acidobacteriota bacterium
ACCAGCGATTTCAGTTCATCCATCGCTTTTTTGGGGATCAGCGTCTTCATCTCCCCGGAAACGCCCTCGAATTTCTCACCGCTCCGTTCAATGTGGGCCAGGCGGTGCCCATCCGTCGCGACCATGGTAATGGACTCCGGCTTCAGCACCATCAGCGCGCCATTTAACGTATATCGCGATTCCTCATTGGCAATGGCAAAGCCGGTTTTGGCAATCATCGACCGCAGCACCTGCGCCGGAATCTTCACCACACCTGCTGTTGGAAACACGGGCAGACTTGGAAAATTCGACCGCGCCATGCCGACCATCTTCGTATTCGATCGCCCACAGCGAATGCTTACCCAGTGATTTTCCAGCAGCTTGATAGTGATATCGGCGTCGGGCAGCAGCTTGACGTAGTCGTGCAGCTTGCGGGCAGGAATCGTGCAGGAGCCTTCTTTCTTTACCTTGGCGCTACAGGAGGTGCGCAGGCTAAGGTCCAGATCGGTCGCGGTCAGCGACAACTTGTCCCCACCTGCTTCAAATAGGTAATTGGACAGAATAGGAATCGTAGTCTTACGCTCGACTACGCCCTGGGTCGCCGTAAGCTCTCGCAGGAGTTCAAACTTGCTGACCGTGATCTCCATCGTTGTCGTTCCCGTCGCAGCAGTGGCTACTTCCACCGGCATAACAGTCTCCCCTATGTAATGCGTCAGCAAACCGAAATCGGGTTAGCTGGGGAACCACAACTCCGGCTACTTGTGTAACTACCTTATATCAAAATAAAAACCTATAAAACCAGTAGTAATAGTAGGGGCTAGGGAAAAGTGGAAAATCAGTCCAACTTCCCTACTGCCATCATGTTCCATTCAGCCCCTCGTGTACAAAATAGGACCCGCACTTTGCGGTGGGAGCAGTACGGTTCGGCCGCTTAAACAGATTTCCATCCACTCTTACACAGCTTCCACATCTGCTCCACAACGCACCTGAAGGAAGACCTCTCTGCTGAGTGGAAATCTGCGGCGAGCCCGCGATTCATCCGCCTAGCTGCTCCGTAAGTTTGTTCAGCAGCCTGTTTAAATCCTTGTCGTTTTTGCGGACCTCCTCAATCTTCTCGACTGAGTGCAGCACCGTGGTGTGGTGCTTGCCGCCGAATTGCCGTCCAATTTCCGGCAACGAGGCCTCAGTCAAATGCTTGGCGAGGTACATGGCAATTTGACGTGGATAAACGATGGCACGTGAGTTGTTCTTAGCCTTGATCTCCGTCAGCCGCAGGCCAAATTGCTCGGCTACGGCTTTCTGGATTGACTCGATTGTCACTTTTCGTGCCTGCGAGTCTATGAAGTTTTTAAGCACCTGCTGGGCATAGGGCAGGGTAATATCCGCCCCAATGAGAGAGGAGTGGGCCACCAGGCGGATCAGCGCTCCCTCGAGTTCACGAACGTTCGAGCGGATGTTGGATGCTATGTACAGCGCCACATCGGTGGGCAGCGTGACCTTTTCCTGCTCCGACTTCTTCTGCAGGATGGCAACCTTCGTCTCCAAGTCGGGTGGCTGGATATCGGCGATCAATCCCCATTCAAAGCGGCTGCGCAGGCGATCCTCGATCTCGGCCAACTCCTTCGGCGGACGATCGCTGGCGATCACGATCTGCTTCATGGACTCGTGCAGCGCATTGAAGGTATGGAAGAACTCCTCCTGGGTGCGCTCCTTCTGAGCTAGAAACTGGATGTCGTCCACCAGCAGCACGTCTACATTGCGGAAGCGATCGCGGAAGCTGGTCATCTTGTCATAGCGCAGCGAGTTGATCATGTCATTGGTGAACTTCTCGCTGGAGACGTAGCAGATGGCTGCCTGCGGTAGTCGCCGCTTGATCTCATGCCCAATGGCCTGCATCAGATGCGTCTTGCCCATTCCGACACCGCCGTAGAGAAAAAGCGGGTTATAGGCCTTGGAAGGACGTTCAGCAACTGCCTGGCAGGCTGCGTGCGCGAATTGATTACCGCTTCCGATGACGAAGGCATCGAAGGTATAGCGAGGATTAAGTTGGGCAGCGCCGTCCCAATCGAATCGGGACTGGCTTCCACCTGCAGCGGACGTGGCCATCGAAAGTCCGCCATCGTGACGGACCGGCGTGGAGGCCGGATCATCTTCCGGCGTGACAAACTTTACGTCCTCGTACTCCAGACCGAGATTATCGATGGCTTCCTGGATCAGGTCGGCATACTTGTCGCCTACGTGGCGGAATTCCGCTGTAGGCACACGCACGAACAAAATGCCACCGCTGGCATGGCTATACCGAGTCGGTTTCAGCCAGGTGTCATAGGAGTGCCGGTTAATCTTTTTTTCGAGCGCATCCAGGATGCGCAACCACGGGTTGGGAACTATGCTTGGACTTGGAACGGACATAAACACTCATTGCTGGCCCGCGCGACGCTCACGGACCCGGTCTCACTTCAGTGGCGAAGAAGCTTGGTTTTGAAGAACAACCTCTGTGACTGGCAGAGGCGGCTGCCTTAGCAAAAATTCATTAAGTTGAACAGAGCGGCATACTAGCACAAAATTTTTTGGTGTGTGGAAATCTTCTCAGCTGATTTTCTTCAGTTGCGAAATCCGGCGCTCGGTTGGATGCTTCTGTCAAGTACTTAGCTAATAACTGCAACGTGAGTA
>QIAS01000182.1 GCA_003225615.1 Acidobacteriota bacterium
TTCAAATCATGGACCGCATGTTGCTGGAAGAATCGCCCCAGGCTCTCGTCCGACCGGTCGAGAATGACATCAATGTAAGCATCTCGCGCCGCCCACGGATCTTGTAGCAATGAGCGCGCCTTTTCTTCGTACTTCGGCGCTAGACTATCGCGCAGCCAATCCAAAGCCTGCCGCAGAGGGCCGCGCCATTCCTGGTTCCATCCCGCATGCCCGCCGGTATTGCAACCGCAATTGCTCTTCCAGCGCTCTACGCCATGTACACAACTCCAGGAACTGTTTTCAAAAATCTCTACCTCGTGCGTTGGAGGATTCTGCTCCAGGTACTCGGCGTAATTCGTGAGCTTAGCCAGCCCCTTCTCTTCGATATGTTCCAGCGCGTAAGCCAGAGCCATCTCACCATAATGATGATGGTGTCCGTAGCTTTCACCATCGCTCGCGATATGCATCAATTGCGGCCAATCCCGCTGCTCCGAAAAGCCGCTGACCAGCCGATTAGCGAAAGCCTCGCCATTGTTCAGCAGACCCTCGAACGCCACGGCTCGCGAAATCGGGCCATCGTAGAAGAAAGCCGTGATCTTCCGTTTCGATGGCAGCCGCACCTGGTAGGCCCGGGTAGGATCAATGCGATCTCCGGTGACATCCTTCCAGGAACGCCCCCCGATCCGCCGTACCCGGTGCGCCTGTCGCGGCGCAAGAATCGTGAACTTGATGCCGGCCGTCGCTAGTATCTCGAGAGTTTCCAAATCCACCGCTGTTTCCGGCAACCACATTCCCTCCGGCTGACGCCCGAATCGATGCTGGAAATCGCGAATCCCCCATTGCACCTGCGTGACTCGATCACGCCGGTTGGCCAGCGGCATGATCATGTGGTTGTATGCTTGAGCCAGCGCGGAACCGTGGCCCGAATAGCGCGACGCGCTCGCCCGGTCACCCTCCAGAATCGACTGGTACACCCGCGGAGCCTTCTCCTGCAGCCAGGAAAGCAGCGTAGGCCCAAAGTTAAGGCTGATTTTCTCGTAGTTGTTGACGATCCTCACGATGCGGTTGTCCGCATCCAGAATTCGTGCCGCGGCGTTAGGCGCGTAGCATTCAGCCGTCACCCGCTCGTTCCAGTCGTGGTAGGGATAGGCGGAATCCTGGAACTCCACCGTTTCAAGCCAGGGGTTCTCCCGTGGTGGCTGGTAAAAATGACCGTGAACGCAAACGTAGTTCATAGTTTCTCCGCCCACGACCGGTTGAAAGCGCAAAATGATCTTGCTGGCAACGTGAGCTCTACCTCGTCCTGAGAAGCTATCTTTTCCGGAAGTCTGCTGCCGGTCCCCTTCCAGCGATGATCCGAGGAATCCAACAACCGTTCCCAGTTGCCATCCGGAACGGGAAGCGTCAGCCCCGCTTCGCTGCCGCCGAGATTGAACGCCATGAAGACATGCGAACCCTTGCTCCATCGCGTAACCAACAACAACTTCTCCTGCTCAAAAGCTTCCACCTTGGTCCTATCCTTGCTTAAATCCCGCAGAGCCGGCAGCGAACGACGCAGCCGGAGAAGTTCTTTGTAAAGGTCAAAGAGTTGTCGATGAGGCTCACGCTCCGCCCGTTTGCGATCAAGCTTGGAACTGAGAAATGTGGCTTCAGCCTGCGGATCGGGCGCCTCTCCTTGCCAGGAAAACGCGGCAAACTCTTCCTTGCGTCCCCGCCGCACGGCTTCAATCAGATTCGGATCCGAGTGGCTGGTGAAGTACAAAAACGGCGCTGTTTCCGCGTACTCCTCACCCATGAAAATCAAGGGCAAAAAGGGCGACAGCACCAGCAGCCCCGCGCAGACTTTCAGCGCATCGAAGGAAACCAACTGCCTAAGCCGCTCTCCCAGCATTCGGTTACCGACCTGATCATGATTCTGGGTAAAAACCACAAGCTGCCGTGCCTCAATCTCCGAAGACGAGTTGCCATGCCGCCGCTTGCGAAACTTGGAATACTCCCCGGTGTAGACGTATCCCTCGCTATAAGCCTTGGCAAGTTGTCCGACGCTGCCGAAGTCCTGGTAATAGCCACCTTGCTCGCCGGTCATCAAAACATGCACCGCATGATGGAAGTCATCGTTCCACTGCGCATGCAGACCATAGCCATTCGCTTTTCGAGGCAGTACGAAACGCGAATCGTTCAAGTCGCTCTCAGCGATCAGGTATATTTTGCGTCCAGTTTCTTCCGCTAAGCGGTCCACCTCACAACCCAGCAGTTCCAGAAACGGCCGCGCATTGCGGTCCACGATTCCGTGAATAGCGTCCAGCCGCAGAGCATCAATATGGAAGTCACCAACCCACTGCAGCGCGTTCTGCGCAAAAAACTTCACCACTTCGTCACTCTCAGCCCCATCAAAATTGATCGCCTGTCCCCAAGGAGTGCGGTACGCATCGGTGAAATAAGGCCCGAACTCCGACAGATAATTCCCCTCCGGCCCAAGATGGTTGTAAACCACATCGAGCACCACCGCCATTCCGCGTTGATGACAAGCATCCACCAGTCGCTTTAACCCTTCCGGCCCGCCATAGCTGGCTTGTACGGCAAATGGATATACACCGTCATAACCCCAGTTCCGCTCCCCCGGAAACTGCGCCACCGGCATCAACTCAACTGCTGTTATACCCAA
>QIAS01000183.1 GCA_003225615.1 Acidobacteriota bacterium
GGTAATTACAGGCACACCGTAAAGTAATGGGCTCTCCGTAATTACGCTGCTTACCCGCCAAGCCAGCGCCCCAATCTGGTGCTCTTCCGCCGTCACGATCACTCCCGTCTCCCGTGCCGCCCGCAAAATGGCTTCCTCATCGATCGGCTTCAGAGTATGCAGGTTGATAACGCGGCTTTCATATCCAAATTCCGCCTTCAAAATCCAAGCCGCCCGCATCGCTTCCGGCACCATCGGACCACACGCCACAATTGTCAGATCTTCATTCTCATTCCTATAATTGGCCGCCAAACGGGTTTCGAAGCCGTCGATGAAATTCTCCGCCTCCTGCCGCAAGCGGATCACGTTCGCCTTGCCGAAAACAAAAGGCGTGTTCTCGCTGGACACAATCGGCGTTGCTTCCCGCGCAAAACGAATGTATTTCGGCCCCACGTGCTTCATGAGAAGGTATTCAGTCGCCTTCCGCGTTTCCACCGCATCGCAGGGCACGACCACCGACATATTCGGCAGCCCGCACATGGCAAACAAATCTTCCAAGGCCTGATGCGTGGCCCCATCCGGTCCGACCGAAACGCCGCCATGAGCCCCCGCTATCAGAACATTGAAATTCCCGTAGCACACAGAAGTCCGTATCTGGTCAAGGTTACGAGCCGCGGCAAACGTCGCGTACGTGCCCAGCACCGGCAACTTCCCTTCCTTTGCCAACCCAGCCGCCGCCGACGTCGCCGACTGCTCCGCAATCCCCATGCTGATCCAGCGCTTCTTGCGCTCCGGCTTATTAGCATAAAAATCGCTGATCGTAATCGAACCCGAAATATCCAATCCCAGGCATACGACGCGCTCGTCCTTGCCGTTCTCGGCCAGCGCCTGCCCAAAGCCTTTGCGCGTAGGCTCCATCTTCGCCTTCATCGCGCTACCCGCATTCCACCAGTAATTCCGCCTGAATTTTGGAGTCTTGGCATCCAGCTTCCGCTCCACCTCAGCCTGGTATTCCTTAGCCTTTGCGAGCAAAGCCGCGACATCAATTTTGCCTTTCAGCCCGAGTTCCGCGAGCCCATTCAGCATTTCATCGTAGGAAGGCGTTTTGCCATGCCATCCCGCGACGTTCTCCATGAAGCTGACGCCTTTGCCCTTCACAGTCTCCGCGATAATCACCACCGGTTTGCCCGTCCCACGCTTTGCCTTCTCCAGCGCCTCCACAACCTGCTGCATATCGTGCCCGTCAATCCGCAGCACTTCCCAGCCAAAGCTGCGATATTTCTCTTCCAGTGGATCGATATTCATGACGTCAGAAACCGCCCCATCAATTTGCAAACGGTTCTTATCAACGATGCTGATCAGGTTATCCAGCCCGTGATGACTCGCCTCCATGGCCGCTTCCCAGATCTGTCCTTCCTGCTGCTCGCCGTCCCCCATGATGCAAAAAGTGCGGTAATTCTGCCCATTCAGTTTTCCCGCCAATGCCACGCCCACGGCCAGGCTCAAGCCCTGTCCCAGCGACCCCGTCGAGACTTCCACTCCGGGCAGCTTCAGCCAATGCGGATGCCCCTGGTATGGAGAAGAAAGCTTGCGCAGAAGCGCGACATCCTCCACAGGACAAAATCCCGCAAACGCCAGCCCCAGGTAAAGACTCGGTGCTTTATGTCCAGTCGACCAGATAATGCGGTCGCGGTCAGCCCATGAAGGATTCCGCGGATCATGATCGGCCACGCGCAGGTACAGCGCCGCCGTAATATCCATGATGGATAGCGTGCCCCCCGCGTGCCCCGAACCCGCTGCGCACAAAACGACCAGGTCATACCCACGCATCAGGTTGGCCGAATCCCGCAATTCCTCTACCGAGCAACTCCGCACAACTTCCCCAGTCGCCGAGTTCTTGATTGCCATAGTGTCTCCTGTTCCGCCGAGTTCCTGACCCCATCCTTGAGCCTATTGAGCCTAGGCGGAAATGTCTCTCGAAGCAGTGAGACCAATCACAAGGGCAGGTGACCTGCAACAGGTTGAATTTATGCTCAGAGCTGGTGGAAATTGTGTGGTTAGAAAATGAAGAATTGTGTCGCTACAAGGTAAGCGTACGTTGAAGACCGCGACACCCGCCTCATACCCGATGGGATTGTGAGCGATAAGGCGATTTTTCATCAGTTGTCACACCGAAAAACCATTCTCGTCAGGAAAAACGCTAAACAAGGCTTGATAGCCGCTCGGCGGTAAGTTGGTGCGAACGGGCGATTGCTTGGACTCTGCGGGATAGGGCCGGATGAGTCGAAAAAAGCTCTACAAAGCGGTTACAGTGAGCTGGATCTTGAGTGTGGCGGTAGAGGCTCGCAAGCGCCTGAATAGCTGCAGCGGCATCGTTTGTAACCTCAGTGGCGGCCCGATCGGCAGCGTACTCGAACCGACGTGACACCGAATAGAACGTTATGAGCGGCACGAACACGGCTACGAATGGAAAAATTGTTCGCACTGCGGGGGAGAGATGCGGCAGCCTCAGCCCTATGGCGGCCATCAGGGAAAAGAGAGCGAGTAGCGCGGAGAGCTTTTTCAGCAGATGGTTTTGCTGTATGTGCGCCAGTTCGTGTCCGAGTACAAAATCGAGTTGGCTGCCTTTTAGCCACTTTCCGTAATCGTCGCTAACGCCAATGGTCTTGAACAACCCGCCAAAGGCATTGGTCAGGTGACTTCTGACGGTCGGAACTACA
>QIAS01000414.1:0-1751 GCA_003225615.1 Acidobacteriota bacterium
CTGCTCGCGATACTCGTAAAGGTGTTTCTCGAATTCGTTCGGGTCAATCTGGAAATAATCGCGCAGAAAACCACGCAGGTCGACGCTGCCATTTTTCGAGTGAGCAATTACTTCCACCCGGTTGCAGGTGGAAAGGATCATGCCTTCTTCGATCCCGGGATGCGCCCCCAACTTCTTGCACGCTTCGGGCAGGCGCGACTCGGGAATAGCCAACCGCTCGCGCACCTCAACCGGCGCTGTATTGTGGTTCACGCCGATGAGCTGGAATTTCATGAGGCCACGAACCTGTGAATTCCGCTGAAGTAGTTTGCTGCCCAGGCCACGATCGCGGCCACAAACGCGAAGCTCGCCAGGATGGCGGCCCGCCGCCCGCGCCAGCCCGCATTCCAGCGCGTGTAAACCATGATCAGGTAAACGGCCCACATCAGCACTGAAAGAAAAACTTTAGGGTCGAGGAAGTCGACGCGTCCGAATTTCGCCTCGGCGACAACCGAGCCGGCTATCAGCCCCAGCGTCATGAACGGGAAACCCAGCAAAAGGGACCGGTAGCCGATCTCGTCAATTACCTGCAGTGCCGGCAGGCGGGTGAAAATCCGGCCGGGATTTTTCGATTTCAGGCTGCTTTCCTGGATCAAGTACAACAGGCTCGCGCCAAAGCTCAGGACGAGAGCGGCGTAGCCGGTAAAGATCAGCGCGATGTGGGCGAACAGCCAACCTGTGCGCAGTCCCGAGGATGTCAGAAGAAACGGCTGCTGTCCCGTGGCGGCGATAAAGGTCAGCAAAAAGACCACGGGAAAAACCACAATGCCAGGCGAAGTGGTCTGGTAAATAAAGTACACGATCATGAACACGGTCATGATCAGGAAAGCCAGCAGCGACTCCGAATTGTGCACCGAGGCCAGGGTGATCTGGCCGGAGAGCAGGACGGCTTCGGCAAGCGACACAAAATGGAAAACCATCCCCAAACTGGCGGCGTGAATGGCAATGCGGCTGAATAAGTCGCTGGTGCGATTAAGCGCCACCAAGGCGTAAATCAGACCGATGGCGTAACAGCCGAGCGCGACTCGCAGCCAAAGTATGGACATATTTTTCTTGATAGCGCCGTTTCCGGGCTCGAACCCCTTCCCCGCTGGGGTGATTATAGTCTGCCCCGCCACTGGGGCAGAAGGCAGCGGGTGGGATCACAGGCGAATGTGACGTAGGTCACAACGGCGAGGCTCGCGGGGGGAGACGCAGCAAGCCGCGTCTCTACGGACAGGTGCCGGTGGGTAATCACTCCACTCCGAGAGTGCCGAGCAGTTGTTCCAGATTGCCAGAGTCGATCAGCAAGCGTCGGCCTTGCGCCATCATGTTCTCGATTTCATCGAAAGCCTGGAAAAGGCGCATTTTTGCGGCAGCGTACTGCTCAGCATCATTGAGCGGGCGACCATGTTGCTTGGCCCATACATCCAAGGCTTCCATCGGAAAGAACACACTCACAGCATAGGTGGTCTTGCGGTCCGAAGTAACATCGAACACATATTCGGTCGCCGGGGCTTCCGGCTGGCCGGAAAGCGCGGGACGTTTTCCAACAAAGTAATACTGGTAAACGTATCCCTGGCCGCCAGTGTAGGTCTTCATCCGCCGGATGGTCATATGCGGTTTTTGAGCGGCATTCATGGTTTGCTACTGTTTGCCGGCGAAATCACACGGCCGTATTCAGAGGCTCGGCCCAGGCGATCGAACATGCGATAGGCGGCGAGGCCAATCCT
>QIAS01000414.1:1767-7988 GCA_003225615.1 Acidobacteriota bacterium
GAGGTAGGTCGTCATCACGCAGATGACAAATGGGCGGTTCTTTGCGAAAACGATGCCGGAATCGTTGCGGACGCCCTCGAGCGAGCCTGGTTTATTGGCGACGCGCGTATCTTCCGGCAGGTCGCGCGGCATCCAGCTGTCTTTGTGGGTGCTCAGCATTTTAAAGAAATCGTCGGTCATTTCCTTGTTCAGGACTTTGCCTCGATAGAGTGCTTCCAGCAGTACCATCATTTCGCGTGGGGTCGCGATGTTTTCCCTGCCCTCGCCGGCGGCTTTCAGGTCCATCATTTTGCGGCGCAGGCGAGTATGGGTGAGGCCAAGCGAGTCGAGAAACGCATTCACGTTTTCAATTCCCAGGCGGTCGATGAGTACGTTGGTGGCGCTGTTGTCGCTGACCGCGACCATCATAGTGGCGAGATCGCGCAGGGTGATTTTGGTGACGCCCGGAGTGAGCCCGTTCATGATGTCGCTGTCGGGAACCAAGTCGGAGGCTTGCACGGTGTAGAGATCGGTGAGTTTCAGTTTGTCTTGTTGGGCCTGGCGGTAGAGTTCAGCGAGCACCGTGATCTTAATGGAACTGGCCTGGGGGAAAACATCGTCGTGATGTAGGAGAAATTTCTGCCCGGTGCTGAGGTCGAGGATGGCAACTCCCATGGCGCCGTCAAGGCTCTGGTCTGTCTCGTGAATCGTGGCTTCCAGTTTTTGCCAGAGAACCTGCTGTTTTTCGGGTATTTCGGATTTGAGAGCTGTTTGGGAGAAAGCTAGCGGGATAAGAACAAAAATCCAAATGAAGTATTTCAATCCGAACTCCCTTCGAGAGGGCACCATTATAGTGGGGGACGCTTTGTCGCGCCGCTCGGGGCTGAGAGGTGTCGTCCCCTGCGAGCGACTTTGTGACCCTGGACTGACTTGCGACGCTGCAATGACTTGTGGCGCTACGCGTCAATCTTCGCGTCGCGCAGCCGTTTGACCGCGGTCTCCGACGTCAGCGGGGAGTAATAGACCTCTTTGAACGTATAGGAGCGCGCCTTGGCACCCAGGATAGGCAGGATTTCGATGTGCCAGTGGTAATCCTCGTCGATCGTCTTCCAGTAGCCGAGGCTTTCGGAGCGGTAGGTACTGTTCGGTGAGGTATGGAGCACGAGATGGAACTCTTCGGTAACGGTTCGGATGCGCTGTAGCGTGCGGCGCAGCAGTATCCCCAGGTCGCGCAGCGTGCCCGGCCGCGCCGCTGTGCGTTCGAACGACGATTCGTGAGTACGCGGTATGACCCAGCTTTCGTAAGGGACACGCGGCGCGTACGGACAGAGCGCGATGTAGTCGCCGCGTGTCTCCAGCATGCGCACGCCCTGGCGCTCCTCCTGCGAAAGGATGTCGCAGAAAACGCAGCGTTCCTTTTGCTCGAAGTAGTCGCGCCCGGCGCGGAGTTCATAAAGCACACGGCGGGGCACAAAAGTGGTCGCCGTAAGCTGAGACGTCGGATGCTCGAATTCCTGGCCCGCATTGCTGCCGTGATTCTTGAAAATACTAATGTATTTGAAACGCTGGTCGCGCTTGAGGTCCTGGATGCGCTGTGCAGCTAAGCGCAGAAATTGTTCAACCTCGCTGTCACTCGCGTTCCAGAGATGACCGTCGTGGCGAGGATTCTCTACCAGCAATTCGTGCGCACCTATCGAGCGCATGCGGTCGTAAAGGCCGTCACCTCTGCGTCCGGGCTCGCCTTCAATGTGATAGAGCGGCGTCGGATGCACCACCGCCTGCGCTGACCAGGGAAAACCGTCGCTGCCAGGGCTGGTGGAAATCACCTGGGCGGGAGCTGGAGAATTCGGACAAAAGCCGCAGAACGATTCCGCACGCGGACTGGACTCCGGCACGTCATCGCCGGTGATGACCCAGGACCGGGTTATGGGATCCTTCCGCAGTTCCATAGCCCTTAAGGAAAACACTCCTGTGAAGGCGCGTCAACTGTGATTTCCAGCACCGAAGCCGGGCGCCCGGCTTTGTTATAATCCGCCAACGAACTCCCCGCAGATGACCGAGCCGTCCACTCCGCTGATGCGGCAGTACGCCGCCATCAAGAAGGAACATCCCAGCGCGCTGCTGTTTTTCCGGCTAGGGGATTTTTACGAGCTTTTTTTCGATGACGCCATCCTCGCGGCCCGCGAGCTGCAGATTACGCTGACTTCCCGCAACAAAGAAAAAGGTATCGCCGTTCCCATGTGCGGCGTTCCCTATCATGCGGCCGAGGGATACATTTCCAAGCTCATTCGCCGCGGATTCAAAGTTGCTATCTGTGATCAGGTAGAAGATCCACGCGTGGCCAAGAAGCTGGTGCGGCGGGAGGTGACGCGTGTCGTCACGCCAGGCACGGCGGCGGATTCGTCACTCAGTTCAGAGGAAAACAATTTTCTGGCGGCGGTTGCGCACCTGGGCGATCGCGTAGGTTTTGCCGCCTTGGACCTCTCTACCGGCGAGTTCCGCGCCACCGAGTTTGTCCGCGAAGATGCCTCTCGCCGCATCCAGGAAGAACTGCAGCAGTTGCGGCCGCGAGAGTTGCTCTATGGTTCGTCGCTCCCGCTGTTTGAGCGAACATCTTCCGCCGACTCGCGCGGGGGGGAGTTGCCGCGGGGAAGCGGGACCGGAGGACTGACAGAGACTCCGCTGGATGACTGGGTGTTCGCGCCAGACCATGCGATTCCGCTGCTGGAAAATCATTTCGGCGTGTTGTCGCTGGAAGGCTTTGGCCTTGCCGGCAAGCCAGCAGCAGCCTCCGCGGCCGGGGCCATTCTCCACTATGTGCGCTCAACCCAGCGTGGAACCCTCAATCACGTAGACCGCATCGGCTTTTACGAACGGCAAAACTGCCTGGTACTCGCGCTGTTTGCCGGAACCGATGCCGAGGTGACACTTTTTCGCTCCATCGACGCCACGGTCACGCCCATGGGCAAGCGCCTGCTACGTTCGTGGATGCTGCGGCCTTCCATTGACCTGGCGGAGATCAATACCCGGCTGGACGCGGTTGAGGCTGAGGTCAAAGACACGATCGCCCGCGAGGAGCTGCGTCGCGCGCTGGACGGGGTGCTCGATCTGGAACGCCTGCTGAGCCGCGTGACTCTGGAAACGGCGAATCCGCGCGATGTGCTGGCGCTGGAGGCTTCTTTGGCCAAGATTCCGGCAGTCCGCGCCGCCTTGCTGAGGCTTCCGGCAGAACGCCTGAAAATTCTGCACACCACCGTCGACGAGCTGGATGACCTACGATCGTACATCGAAAATACGGTTATTCCTGAACCGCCGATCTCACTCAGCGATGGTGGAGTAATCCAGAGCGGGGTGAATAAAGAGCTGGACGAACTGCGCGACCTCAGCCGCAATAGTAAGCAGTACCTGGCGCAGATCGAGCAGCGGGAACGTCAACGGACGGGCATTGCTTCGCTCAAAGTAAAATTTAATTCTGTTTTCGGCTATTACCTGGAAATATCTAAAGCCAATCTTCACCTCGCTCCCGCTGATTACGAACGCAAGCAGACGCTGGTCAATGCCGAGCGTTTCACCACGCCGGAGTTGAAGGAATACGAGTCGAAGATTCTGGATGCGCAGGAGAAGATTGTCGAGATCGAGCGGCGGCTGTTTGCCGAGTTGCGGGCCGCGATTGCGGGAGAGGCAAAACGGATTCGGCAGACCGCCTTGGCGCTGGCTGAGGTAGACGTATTGGCCGCCCTGGCGCATCAGGCCGCTCTGCACAATTATTGCCGGCCAGCGTTCGATGACTCCGGTGATCTCGAGATTCTTGAAGGCCGTCATCCTGTCATCGAGCAGCAGGAACTGGCCGGTGTAGGCGACCGCTTCGTGCCTAATGATCTTTTTCTGAATTCGACCACCCACACAGTCCTGGTGCTGACCGGGCCGAACATGGGCGGCAAGTCCACGTATTTGCGGCAGGCCGCACTCACTGTGATTCTCGCCCAGATGGGATCGTTTGTGCCGGCGCGGTCTGCGAGGTTAAGTACTGTGGATCGCGTCTTTACACGAATCGGTGCGAGCGACAACCTGGCGCGCGGCCGTTCCACATTCATGGTCGAGATGACGGAGACGGCGGCGATTCTGCATACCGCCACGCCGCGCTCGCTGGTGCTGCTCGATGAAATCGGACGCGGTACGGCGACTTACGATGGCTTGGCGATCGCCTGGGCTGCCATCGAATACTTGCACGCGCGCACCCGTGCCAAGACGTTATTTGCCACGCATTACTTTGAGCTCACGGAGTTGGCCGAGCGCCTGTCGGGCGTGAAGAACTATCACGTCTCGGTCAAGGAGACCGGAGGCGGCATGCGAAGAGTCGAGCCCGGTCCGGCAGACCGCAGCTACGGCATTGAAGTTGCCAAGCTGGCAGGGTTGCCCAATGAAGTGATTGAGAGGGCGCGCGAGGTGCTGGCGGAACATGAAAACGCCGAGTTGCGGCTTACCGATCAGCTGGCCAGCGACGAACTCCGTCCGGCGCCCGCAGCGCAGCTGACGATTTTTACGCCCCTCTCGCAGCCAGTGCTGGAGCGGTTGCGAGAAGTGGATCTGAACCGGCTGACTCCGTTGGAAGCGATGAATCTTTTGGCGGAGTTGAAGAAGCAAGTGGACTAAGAGAGCACTCACTGATCAGCAATGCTCGAAATGAAAGCACGCATCGGACAGTTGCTCATCATTGGCTTCGACGGCCCGGAAATGTCCGCAGGGCTTATCGCTCTGTTGAAGCGAGTGCAGCCTGGTGGCGTTATTCTCTTCGCGCGAAACATGGTCACGGGACCGCAAACTCAACAACTGCTGCGCGACTGCCAGGTGCTCGTCTCCACGCCCCTGTTCCGCTGCGTGGACATGGAAGGCGGCAAGGTCGATCGTTTCCGCAATGTTCTTGGACCCACACCCGCGCCCGCAGATGTGTTCGCCACCGGCCAGCGCAGCCTGTTCCGGAAACATGGAAGCCTCATCGGCGAATCGTGCCGCGCTCTTGGCTTCAATACCGACTTCGCGCCCACGCTTGACCTTGCTTTTGAAGCTTCGCGCTCGGTGATGAGTTCGCGCGCGGTGTCTGAAGATTCCAAAGAAACGGTGACCTACGCGCGCGAGTTCTTGCGCGGACTGCGCCAGGCAGGCGTGTTGGGCGCCGGCAAACATTTCCCCGGTCTGGGTGAAGGCAATCTGGACTCGCATCACGAACCTCCCGTTATCCCGAAATCCTGGAAAAAACTTTGGGAGCAAGATTTGTATCCCTACCGCGCTCTGCGGCGTGACCTTCCATTCGTGATGATCTCTCATGCGGCGTTTCCCGCGATCACTAAAGACCACACACCGGCTTCGCTTTCCCGGAAGTGGATCACTGACATCTTGCGAAAGAAAATCGGCTATCGCGGGCTGGTGATCTCGGATGATCTGGAAATGGGGGGCGTCCAGGCCGCAATGCCCACTCCGCAAGCAGCCGTAGAGCACATCCGCGCGGGTGGTGACGTCGCGCTGATCTGCCACAAAGAAGAGTTCATCACTCGCGCTCACGAAGCCGTGATCAAAGAAGCCGAACGCGATAGCAAGTTCCGGAAGCGAGTTGTGGAATCGGCGAAGCGAGTTGACTTGCAAAAGCGAAAACTCCTGGCTGCGATTCGATGGCAGCCCCGCGCCGACGCCCGGCCCGCATCCCCCGTCAAACTTGAGAGACTGTCACGCCAGTTGTGGGAATTCAGCGAGCAGGTGCGCCTCGAGAGCATTGGACAGCAGGAGATGGCATGATTGTTGCCGGCGTGATGAGTGGCACCTCGGCGGACGGAATCAATGTCGCCCTGGTCCGAGTCGATTCCCCAGCCGGTGCTCGAAAAACCTCAAAGGGTAAGGATTCCACGCCACAGTTCCATCTTCTCGGACACGCAGAATACCCCTACCCCAACGAGGTCCGCGCCTCTGTTCTCCGCTCCATGAACGCCCCGCGGGCCGCGGTAGCTGACTTGGCACGCCTCAATTTCCTGCTGGGCGAACTCTACGCCGACGCGGTGCTCGCGACCCAGCGTCGCTTGCACGCGAAGGTCGACCTGGTCGGCTGCCATGGGCAAACGCTTTACCACCAGGGAGAGCCTGAACTGTTTTTGGGACACAAGCTGGCCACCACCTGGCAAACCGGCGAAGCCGCGGTGATTGCCGCCCGGGTTGGCGTGCCCGTGATTTCGGATTTCCGGGTTGCGGACATG
>QIAS01000414.1:8014-8394 GCA_003225615.1 Acidobacteriota bacterium
CAAAGGTGCGCCACTCGTTCCCTTTCTCGACTACTTGCTGTATCGCGACCCGCGCATCGGCCGGATCGTGCAGAACATTGGCGGAATTGCCAATCTGACTGCGATTCCACCGCGAGCGACCTCGGCGCAAGTCATGGCCTTTGATACTGGTCCGGGCAACATGGTGATTGACGCCGTGATGGAGCATCTACTCAACCAAGCATTCGATCGCGACGGACAGGTCGCCTCTTCCGGTAACGTACTCCAAAACGTGCTCAATGACCTGCTTTGGACGCCTTTCTTCAAACGAAAACCGCCGAAAACTGCGGGACGGGAGGAGTTTGGACGGGGATTCTTGCGACACTTTCTCTGGAGTTGTGGGCGTGCCGCGAAACAGGACG
>QIAS01000415.1 GCA_003225615.1 Acidobacteriota bacterium
AATTCCACCGCTTCGTCAAAAATTAATGGTGGCTCCACGGGAACCAGCTTGCGAGAAACGTTTCCGCGCGCGAGTTGTTGCAGCCGGACGCCTTCCTGCCCCAGGCGCTCACCAATTGCAATCTCCGGCAGAGCGGCCAACGCGCGCAGGTTGCGTACTCCCCAACGACTCAATGTTTCCAGAAACTGTTCTGCTTTTTGTTGCTGCTCTGCAGCGCAGCGGTCTGCGAACAACACACTCAGAGGCAAATTTCCCAGGCGTTCGGATTCTTCGCCCGCAGCAATGACAGTTACTCCACAATACCCACGCGCTGCCAGCAGCGCCGTGTCAGGATTAGACGCGACTGCCACATTAGCTTCCAGCCCAAGCTCTGAGGTGCGACGAGCCACATCACGCGCAATCTTGGCCAACGGACCAAACAGGCATTCCAGCCCAGTCAGATCGAGAAGGATGGTGTCACATCCCGCATCTTCGATGACTGGCGAAAAGGATTGTGCACAGTCCAGCAGCGCCGCATGCGCAGCCTCTTCTTGCGCTAAAGAACGCGTTCGCAGCACCAGGTCGGACCACGCTTCCACCTGCAGCTTGGTCATGCCGGCTTCAATGCCCGAGCCACGCGCCTTTTCGTTCAAAGCAAAAACTTTCTGCAGCGGAGGCTTGCCTTCGAGCACGGCCATGGCCTGCGCCCGCAACTCAGGCGCGGAACGCAAAATCGCCTCCGCAGGAAAATCAGGAACGAAGATGCAGGCGAAAGGCATAAAAAACGTCGCTGATCATTCGAGGCACTACGAAATTCGCATTGCTTTTGTGACGAACGCCGCGCTTACCGATCGCACGGGCTTCCGCTCCAGCCGCGAACGCAACACCTCTGCCCGGATGTCCAACCCGTCCAGGATCTGCGCGTGCGTGGGCACTCGCCCTGCCTCATTGTGTTTTGCTGATAGCAGAAAGCTAATAGCTGATTGCGGTCCCGAATCCTGACCCCACGTGCCGGAGGCCGGGCGCCGGAAGCCGGATGCCCGCCCCTCCATCTGCAGCAACAGCGAAGCACAACTTTGCGCGCACGCTTGCCGGCTGCTTACCAGCAACACAGTATTTGTATTCTCCACCGCCCGACGGAAACGAAACCAGGAAGTCAGCGGCACACGCCGCGCGGCCCTGAAGGAGATATCGCCGAGATCAATAACCACCATGCCGAAACCACTGCTTTGCAGAAGAAGGTCGGTGACGCGCAAAGCATTTTCCAGAGCAGAAAATTCGCTTCGATCATTTTTATGTTCTTCAGACACCCAGGTTTTTGAAGAAGTATGAGTGGCCCGATTAAACTCGTGCCGGTCCTTTGTCCGCTTGATTGAAGAGCACCTTACCCACAGCATTTTTTTCAAATCCATCCCTGCCGCTGCCGCCGATTGAGGATTCAGCGCATCGCTGGTATCCACCAGAGCGCACACTTCCTCGCGCTGCGTAGCTGCGGCCATGGCAGCCAGCAAGAAACTGGTTCGTCCCGAAGAAGCCGGGCCGCAAATTTCCGTCAGGCACCCCCGCGGCAATCCATCGGTGAGAGAGTCAATTTCTGCAATGCCGCTGGAGACCATCTCCGGTGCAGTTCGCACTTCCAATCGCGAAGCCGGAGTGACTCCGGCGAGTTTCGGCATCTGTGGGAGTTTTTTGGTCAGTTCCGATAGTCCCGCTCGTGGATCGAAACCGACAAAATCAAAATGGCGGCTCATGGCCGCCTGTGTAAAAACCTGCGCGGAAGACATATTCATCCTCGGAATTTCAGGGAACAGTGGGCAAGCCCGCAGCGAATCGGAGTATTTTCGCTTTTTATTCGCTATAAAATTCTGCTCCCCAGCCCCAAACTCTGTCAAGGGCCTTGGTAACCAAAAATAAGTATGTGTTTTCTATGACTTAGAATAACTTAAATATTATTGAAGTTATATTTACTTTTATTTAAGTCTGGGCTACATTAGCCGCCATGACATCCTCCTCGGTGCTGGAAAACCGACCTTCGGCGCAGCATCCATTGTTTTCTCTCACCGAGGACGAACTGGATCTGGTACTGCAGTTAGTAATCGCATCGGGATCACTCAAAGATCTAGCCGGCATTTACCAGGTAAGTTATCCGACGATCCGCGCCAAGGTGGATAAGCTCATCGTGCGGGTGCAGCAGATTGTCAGCGGCGGCACGCCGGATCCGATGATGCAACTACTGGCCGACTTGGTCGAGCGAGGAGAGATTACGGTTACGGCAGCACGAGCGGTGCGTGACATTTATCGGCAGCAACAAGCAGAGAAGGAGAACACACCATGACGGAACCATGGCTCGACCCACTTAAGTTCGGCATTTTTTACGGAGGCGTGGGAGGCGGCTTGCTGGGAGCACTGGGCGGCATTCTGGGAGCGCTGAGTGGAGTGCTGGCGCCAAAAGGCAAAGGGCGGAGCTTCATTCTCGGCACGTTCACGCTGATGACGCTGTTCGGCATCGCGAACCTCGCCGTGGGAATTTATGCCATCGTGAACAGGCAGCCGTATGGTATCTGGTATCCGCTGCTGCTGATCGGCTTTATTCTGACCGTGGTGTTTGCAGCGCTGAAGCCGGTGGTTCGCACGCTATGAGGACGTTGAGGCGAGAAAAATGGAAGCTGCCGCTTTTCGTCGCGCCTGAAACAGACGGCCCAGCACCCCCCGTCACAGCCGACAGCGCTGCAATTTGCTTTGTTATAATCAAAATCTGCCCGCGGCGCTATCGTCTAGGGGTTAGGACGGAAGATTCTCAATCTTCAAACCCGGGTTCGATTCCCGGTAGCGCTACCATACCTTTCCCAATTTCTTTTTCGGCAGGATGCGTCGAATATCCGGCAGCCACTTTTAACCACGGCGAATGTCCCAAAATGGGTTTGCTGAACTGCCATGTGCGGACGAAGAGCTTCGAAATGGAGTAGAATTAACACTCGCAACCAGTCTAACAAAACCCCATAACCTCGCTCGATCCACTTTAGTCTTAGGTTCTCCGATGAAGAAAGAAAAGACCACCCTCTGCGAGACTATCAAGCGACTCGGTTACGTACACAATAGTCAGGTGAAACTTTACGGAGAGACATTTGAACTGGTGTCAGACCCTATTGTCGTGGGGGACAATTTGGTATTTGTGGACGGGATAGAGAGAAGATCCGGCATCTTGAGACGTGTCCGTATTCCTTTACCGATTGTCCTTATTGCAAACAAGGCACGGGCAGCTTGAACGTCGGGTTCGGTCTCGATGCCCCCGTTCATTTAAACAGTAGCCTAACGGTGGGTTACGTTTCCTTCTGACGGCTTGAGCCGGTGAAAGCCTAATTTCGGGGTATTGCCGTTTTGCTTTGCGCCGATGTGTTCCAGCGCTCGATCGATGGCCGCCCCTAACTCCTGGCCGTACTTCACCTCGCGGCCTTTCATCAGAATCTTCTTGGCTTCCGCCGGCTTGAACCATGTCGGATTGCGACCGGCTTCGTGCGGCTGGACGACCTGATTTACTTCCAGAAGAAATGCCTTCACTACGAACTCCCGAACGCCACCGGGTTGCCAGAACACGCCTTTGGAATGGATATATAGCTGAAAATGTCTGGGTTCGATGACGCCGATGACCCCGGCTTCTTCTCGTGCCTCCGTTTCAGCTGACTGGCTGTGGGAGAGGTGCCGTTTGGGATCCCCCTTGGGAAAAGTCCATTTGCCCCCGCCGTTGGTATTCACCAGAAGAAATTTGACTGCGGACCCCCGTTTTCGGTAGCACACCGCAGCTACCTGCAACGGCAGGGTAAGTTTTGGCAGCCCGTGAAATGCCATATCTACCTAGCTAGCCTACCTTGAGATTGTTACCAGAGTGTTAACAATCTGAATTCCATAGCCTATCGTCGGTCGTATCCCCATAGTGTGTTCTGCCAAGAATACCCAGGGCTCATTGGTCCCAAATACGATCACAGAGCGGCTGTGCTCGAGTGAGTGTTGTGGTTACAATTGCTCATGCAGCGGACCAGCAAGAAGGCAGGATTGGCATACTGGGCACAACGAGTCCGCGAAGAATTGGACAAGGTCAACCAGAATTTTGAAGCCGATCCGGTACATGACCTGAGAGTTGCTTTACGTCGATGTCGTTCAATGGCGGACGGATTTCTGGCCGTCGATCCCGATCCCGATTGGAAACGATTCAAGAGAGTGGCCAAAGAGCTGTTTGGCCGCTTGGGCGACTTGCGTGATGTCCAGGTAATGAAGGATTGGGTCACCCGTTTAGCTGAACCGGAGGACCCGGTTGGCGCGAGCATTTTGGAGTCGTTGTGCAATAAAGAGCAGCAACTCAAAAAGGATGCTCAAACAGCGCTGCAACAATTCAACGGCAAACAGTGGGAGTCCCTTGCCCGGAAGCTCGCTGGACGCACGAAAAAAATCCCGCTGGAAGGAATGGTTTTCCAGCATATGGCAGTCGAGCGATGGGAGCACGCGCATCAATTGCACCATCAAGCGCTGCGCAACCGGACCCAATTGGCGTTCCATCGCTTGAGAATCGGACTGAAGAAGTTCCGATATACGGTGGAAAACTTTCTTCCACAACGTCATGAGAAATGGGGATCGGACCTCCGAGAGCTGCAGGATGTGTTGGGTGAAATCCATGATCTAGGCATGCTCGGGGCGATTCTGAAAAAGTACCCTGGGCTCAATATTGAAGACGCTGAACGGTGGGGAGACAAGATTCGGGAAGCACGTCAGCTAAGACTCCAGAAGTACCGACAAAAAATGGTTGGCCGCCATTCATTATGGAGCGTCTGGCGGGCGGAACTGCCGAGCGGCGAACTACTGGTACAGGCCGCTCTGGCGCGGCTGAAAACCTGGGCTTCGTTTCTCGACCCGGACTTCGCACACTCCAAGCTGGTCGCGGAATTGGCTCTGCAGCTCCATGATGGCCTGGTGCGCGGCAAAGTGTTTCGATCCAACGGCCGCGCCCGCCGGCTTTTGGAAGCCGCGGCCCTCCTGCACAATGTTGGCCGGGCGCGGGCCAAGGGTAGCCATCAGAAACAGTCTTATCGCCTGATACGGAAACTCGCCGTGCCCCTCGGCTGGACACCCCGGGAGTTGCGAGCAGTAGCCGCCATCGCCCGTTACCATTGCGGTACACTGCCTCGTACCGATCACAAATGTTTGAGCCGTCTCCCTTCTTCTGCACGGCCTGCGGTTATCCGCTTGGCTGGTGTCCTGCGCCTGGCAGACGGATTCGACTTCTCTCACCAGAAACAGGTGCACAGACTTGAGGTGGAGAGGAAGAACGGTACTGTGATCGTTCGCAGCGACGCTCACAATTGGGATGGGCCAACCGCGGAACGGATCGCTGCGGCTAGGTATTTGCTAGAGGCCGCCTGCCGGATTGCTGTCCTGGTCCTGCCTGGGATTCCATTTACCATTCAAAGTCCGACTCGCCCTACAGGTTTCCTGAGCTCCGGTCGGATCTTGCCAGAGCCAAGTCTCGTCTGACCCGTCGTCTGCTAAACTGACAAGCGTCGAAAGAGCGAAGGGGCCCTATTTCAGCGACTGTCTTGGTGATTGGGG
>QIAS01000416.1 GCA_003225615.1 Acidobacteriota bacterium
GAACTGAGCGGCGTCGTTCTCCAACAGGAAGAGCAGCTGAACAGTTATGGGTGGGTGGACGAAAAATCTGGTTTCGTACATATTCCGATTGAACGCGCCATGCAGCTCATCGCGCAGCGTGGATTGCCGACGCGCTCGCAGACCAGTGCTCCGGATCAGCTTCCTGGCAAGCAAGAAAAAAACACGCCTGCAGTTAAGACTCCGCGTCAGACGCGAGGCAAGTCATCTGCTGCCGAGTGACGGCAGAAAGGAAATAGCAGTGCGTAGTTCATATCAATTGAAACCTTTGACGCTTGCGGTGGCGACGCTTCTTCTGCTCGTTGCCTCGGCTGCGGCTCAAGCCATGCGCGGTGGTGGAATCATGGCGCCCCCGGCTAGTCAGCGGCCTCCGGGACTGGACAACGTCGGTATCGAGCAGCACTTGAACGAGCAGATCCCTCCCGAACTTGGGTTTCGGGATGAGACCGGACAAACAGTTCGTCTCAAAGATTATTTCGGCAAGAAACCCATCATCCTGAACCTGGCCTATTTCAATTGCCAGATGCTTTGCCCGGAAGTGCTGAGCGGGTTGACTGTGGCCCTTCGAGGGCTGAAGTTCAATGTGGGCCGGGAGTTCGAGATTCTTACTATCAGCTTTGATCCCCGCGGAACGCCCGAAATGGCCGCGGAAAAGAAGCAACAATATCTGGCCCGCTATGGCCGCAAGGGCGTCGAGCAGGGCTGGCATTTTCTTACCGGCCAGCAGGACGCGATTGCCGCGCTCACGAGAGCCGCCGGATTCCAGTATCAGTACGATCCTAAAACTCAGCAGTTCGCGCATACCACCGCGATTATTCTGCTCACGCCGCAAGGCAAAATTGCGCAGTACTACTACGGTGTGGAGTACTCGCCCAAAGATCTGCGCCTCGGATTAGTGGAGGCTTCACAAAACAAAATCGGCAATCTCGCGGACGCCATCCTGCTGTACTGCTATCACTACGATCCGGCAACCGGCAGATATGGCGCGGTGATTATGCGTGTGCTGCGTCTGGCGGCCGTAGCCACCATGATTTTTCTGGGAGGCTTCATTGTACTTATGCTGCGGCGTGATTCATTCCACGCCGCACACGCAGGACGGACCAGTTAATGTTCGAAACTTTTCCTCTATGGCCGCAGCGCGCCTCCAGCATGGCAGGCAATGTCGATGCACTCTTTATCTTCCTGCTTGCGCTATGCGGATTCATGTGCATTGCCATCTTCATCATGATTCTGGTGTTCGCAGCAAGGTACCGCCGCACCAAGGGACGTGAAGCTGAACAGATCGAAGGGTCAAATGTTCTGGAACTTACCTGGACGGGAGTTCCACTGCTGATCTTTCTGGGGATTTTCGTTTGGGGAGCGGTCATCTACTTCATGGAACGAACGCCGCCCGATGATTCGGCTGAGATCTACACCGTCGCCAAGCAGTGGATGTGGAAGTTCCAGCACCTGGAGGGCCAGCGCGAGATCAACGAACTGCACGTGCCGGTGGGGCGCGACGTCAAGATGATCATGACCTCGCAGGACGTCATTCACAGTTTCTACGTGCCGGCGTTCCGCATCAAGCAGGACGTGCTGCCCGGCCGCTACACCGTCACCTGGTTCCGCGCGACCAAGGCCGGGACCTATCACTTGTTCTGCGCAGAATATTGCGGAACGGCGCACTCCGGAATGATTGGTGAAGTGGTCGTAATGGAGCCCGCACAATACGAACAATGGCTGAGCGGCGGGCCTGCGGCTCCGTTGGCGGAGACCGGCAAGCAGCTTTTTATGTCTCTGGGCTGCAGCACCTGTCACCGCTTCGACACGCAGGGACGCGGTCCTAATCTCGTCGGGATCTATGGCAAGCCAGCGGAGCTGGAAGACGGGCGGACCGTGATTGCAGACGATAACTACATTCGCGAATCTATCTTGAATCCCCACGCCAAGATTGTTGCTGGATTCAAGCCCATCATGCCGGTGTTCCAGGGACTCGTCAGCGAGGAGCAGCTAAACGCGCTCCTGGCCTATATCAAGTCTTTAAGCCAACCGCCACAGGGCACAGCGGGAACCAGAAACACGCCCAGCACGTCGCCATCAGGACAACAGCAAATGATGCAGGTGCAATAGCATGGCAACCGTAGCGGTACAAACCGCCGAACGCGAGAATTACCTGAACACGGAATACGGCATTAAATCGTGGTTGCTGACCACCGACCACAAGCGCATTGCGCTGCTTTATCTGCTGGCCATTACGTTCTTCTTCTTCATCGGAGGTTTTTTTGCGTTGATCATTCGCCTGGAGCTGCTGACTCCAGCGGGCGACCTCGTGCAGGCGGACACGTACAACAAAATGTTCACCACGCACGGCCAGGTCATGGTGTTCTTCTTCCTTATCCCAGCCGTACCCGCGGTGCTGGGAAACTTTCTCATACCCATCATGATCGGCGCGAAGGATCTGGCCTTCCCACGCATCAACCTGTTTAGCTGGTACCTGCTGATGGTGGGCGGCGTTCTGATGATGTACACTATCCTGACCGGCGGCGTGGACACCGGTTGGACCTTCTACACGCCGTTAAGCACGGCGTTCCTGAATACACACGTAGTCACTGCAGCTTTGGCAATTTTCATAGCCGGATTCTCCTCAATTCTTACCGGACTGAACTTCATCGTCACTGTCCATCGCATGCGGGCGCCGGGAATGACGTGGTCTCGGCTGCCGCTGTTTGTCTGGGCGAACTACGCCACCAGCATCATCCAGGTGTTGGGTACGCCTGTGCTGGCGATTTCGCTGATGTTAGTGGCGCTCGACCGCGTCTTTCACTTCGGTTTCTTTTCCAGCACCTGTTCTGGTTCTACTCGCATCCGGCGGTATACATCATGATCTTGCCGGGGATGGGCGTGGTCAGCGAAATCGTAACTTGCTTCGCTCGTAAGCGCATTTTCGGTTACAAGTTCATGGCGTTGGCTCTGATTGCGATTGCTGTCCTCGGCTTTCTGGTGTGGGCGCACCACATGTTCGTGGCCGGCATATCGCTTTACGCGGGACTGGCTTTTTCCCTGCTCAGTTACTTTGTAGCGGTGCCTTCGGCGATCAAAGTTTTTAACTGGACCGCCACCATGTACAAGGGCTCGATTTCATACGCCACACCGATGCTGTACGCCTTCGGCTTTATCGGCCTGTTCACCATGGGCGGATTAACGGGATTGTTCCTAGCGGCGCTAGGCATCGATGTCCACGTCACCGACACCTATTTCATTATTGCCCATTTCCACTACATCATGGTCGGTGGCATGGTAATGGCTTATTTGGGAGGAATGCATTT
>QIAS01000417.1:0-269 GCA_003225615.1 Acidobacteriota bacterium
ATTTAGGCACGGTTGTTACGAAATTTGTTACGAAGTTTGAACCGCTATTTCAGGACACGGGGCCAGCAGAGTCGGCGCTTTGGCAATCCCGCTTTGAGTCTCAAAAAAAAAAGAGATTCTCGGGCGGCAGGCTGCTCGGAGGAGGAGGCGTCCAATTCCTTCTCCTCCCCCTTGCGCCCGCCCTGCATCGTTTCTCGCCGTTCCCGACTTAGAAGTTGAACTGGTCGATATTGTCCTTCGTGAAGCGGGACGGATCCCCCAACACGATC
>QIAS01000417.1:402-10989 GCA_003225615.1 Acidobacteriota bacterium
CACGGTCTTCACCGTACCTCGCTTGACGAACTCCCTTATTTGGTTGGGCGTGGACATCCCGGTGACGACAATCTTGCCCGTGAGCTCCGCCTTCTCCACCGCTTCAGCCACCTTGGGAAGCGCGACCACGGAGGGAGCGACGATTGCGTCGAGTTGACCCCGGAACTTGTTAATCAAGTCCTGGGCCGCGCTGAACGACTCCGCGGGTTGTTCAGCCCATACCCGATGTCGACCAGCTGCATCTTCGGGCTCCCGGAGCGTTCAGCCAGAACTCCTGGATCGCCGCTATGAAGGCGCAGATGCAGGCGAAGTACCCTGTCGACTGGCTGAGGAACCGCACGAGTCGCTTGACGTTCTGGGCCGCCGCTGCCAAGAAGAACTGCTCCCGAACGAACTTGATCCGGCGCAGGCGACGAAGTCCGATCTGATTTTTGAGTGCGAACAAGGCTTCCACCTTCTTTCTTTGGTGCTGTGCATAGGCGAACTCTGGCGCCTTCGTCAATGCCCGTGCGCGCGCACCGGCCCTAGCAAAGCGCCGCCGCTGTCGCGCAACCAATTCCTCTTGATGCGCCCGTCGCAAGCGCCCTTTTGTTGTGCTGAACCATTCTACCCTCCAACCGTGGGATGAACTTCTCTCACGCGGTTCCTTCCAGCCAGGTATCGCCGACCCTGGCCTACCAATTCAGCCCACGGGTCCTGCATCGGATACGAGCGCAGGGCTGCTCTCGCGCAATCGACGTCGTTTACGGGTAAAGGGTGCGTTCGTTCAGGCATTCATTCCGCCATCCACGGTCAGGTTAGCGCCGGTAATGTATGAGGACTCCGGACCGGCGACAAACGCCACCAGTGCCGCGACCTCATCCACGTGCCCGTAGCGGTCAAGTCCTGTAGCGGCCTTCTGCGGTACCGACCAATCGCCCACGGCGGGATTCAACTCCGTGTCGATGGGACCCGGCTGCACATTGTTAACCGTGATGCCCCGGCTCCCGACCTCTCTGGACAGCGCTTGGGTAAATAGCTTCACGGCTCCCTTGGTGGCCGAGTAGGGCACAAGCCCGGGCACCATGCCGATCAACGCGCCAAACAGACCACATACTGCTGCAGCCGACAGCCACAACCCTGGAACAGCGCGATTGCCGGTGATATGAATCAGGTAGGTGCTGATTGCCGGGGTAAATCCGCCGAAGATCGCTGTCGCCAGACTGTAGGCGAGGGCGAAACCAGAGGTTCGCACACTAACGGGCATAATCTCTGTCAGGAAGACGACCATTGCCCCGTTATAGCTTCCGTAGAGAAACGACAGCCAGAGTTCGACAAAGAGCAGCCGCGCAAAAGAGGGCTGGTGCACCAACCATAACATGGCGGGACCAGCAGTGATCAACATCAGACATGTGCAAGAGAGGAGCAGAGGGCGGCGTCCCACCCGGTCTGATAGCGAACCCATCACCGGAAGCCAAAACAAGTTGGAAGCTCCAACGCACAGTGTGACCAGCAGACCATCAATCGCCGGTAGATGAAGCACCGAATTTCCAAAAGTCGGCGTGTAAGCCGTGATCATGTAAAAAGACACAGTGGTCATGGTCACCATCATCATCCCCGTGAGCACGACCGACCAGCTCGCTCTAAGCAACCGAAGAATTTCTGATGTGCTCGGCCGCTGTTTGCGAGAAGTAAACTCCTCGGTCTCTTGGAGCGAACGCCGTAGCACGAACAATACCGGGATAATGGCACAACCGAGCAGCAACGGGATGCGCCACCCCCAAGCAGTCATCTTCTGGGGCGACAAGACCCAATTGAATGCAACTCCCAACAGACCTGCGAACATCACGGCCACCTGCTGGCTGGCAGATTGCCAACTGACATAAAAGCCTCTGTGCCCAGGCGTGGCTATTTCTGATAAATAGACCGAGACACCACCCAGTTCCATCCCGGCAGAGAAACCCTGCAGCAGCCGCCCGAGCAGCACAAGCAGGGGCGCGAAGAATCCAATGGTGGCATATCCCGGTGTGCAGGCTATAGTAATGATCCCAACTGACATCAGGGTCAGAGTGAGAATCAGGCCAGCCCGGCGCCCGTGATGATCTGTGCAAGGTCCGAGGACGATTGCTCGGAGCGGCCGCATTAGAAAGCCTGCCATCAGAGATAACATCAGCGACAGAAACGGGGTGCCGCTTGGGAAGAAGGTGTTTCCGATCTCTTTAGCGTAATAGCCAAATACCATGAAATCGTACATCTCCAAAAAATTACCGCTACACACACGCACCACGGACCAGATCTTGGCCTGGCGAGCAAGGGCCGTGGTCGCGGGAATGCTGGTCTCCAAGGTTGGCTTCGCTCCCAAATCCTTCCGACGAATACTTCAATCTTTTGCCGCCCGGTCGAGACAATCGACGTGCATCAGTACGTCGCGATGAAACAAGAATTCGGTTTCGCTGAAAGTCGTTGGTGCGAGGTCATGATTTTTTTCAAGAGCACACCTCAGAAGTCCTGGAGGATCCACGGTGAGCTCTTGAAACCTTGCCCGACGGAGCCATCGCTTTATAGTCCATGTTCATGATGAAGATCAAGAATGTTGGCACGCACGGCTTCAAGACGATTTCCAACCCTGCCCTGAACGTGTGGCATCGCCGCATAAGTAATTTCCAATAGCCCGGAAGCCGGAACAAGGCACTTCATGAACGAAAATTCATGAACGAAAATTAATTTGATATTTTCCTTGCTACTTGAGTTAGTCACAAAATGCAGTACGAGTGTTGCAAGTCTCTTGATTCTATTCGCGTCCACAATCAACCCTGAACTTCACGCCCAAGTGGCAGGCGGCATGATTTCCGGTACTGTCACGGATAACACGGCGCGCGTAATTCCGAATGCTGAAGTGAATATCAAAAACGTTGCGACAGGAGTGACCCGGGAGGTCACCACAAATACAGACGGCGTGTACGTCGCGCCTAATTTGGTGCCGGGAACCTATGAGCTGAAGTTCGAGGCAAAAGGATTCAAGTCCGAAACCAAACGCAATATGGCATTAACGGTGGGAGCGTCGCAGATTGTGGATGCGACCATGAATGTGGGGACAACCATCGAGACGGTAGAAGTCACCAGCGAAGCTCCTGCAATCCAACTTAGCACTTCCGACATCAGCGCCGTCGTGGACGCAACCACGGTCCGTGAGCTGCCTCTCAACGGCCGCAGCTGGACCGACTTGGCAACGCTGCAGCCAGGAGTTGATGCAATTCATACCCAGCCTGATTTTGCTGCCGGTACGGACCGAGGGAATCGTGGCTTTGGCCAACAGTTGACCATTTCCGGTGCCCGACCCCAGCAGAACAACTATCGCTTGGATGGCGTCAGCCTCAACGATTACGCCAATGGCGCGCCAGGGAGCGTCTTGGGAGGAAACCTGGGGGTAGACGCGATCCAGGAATTCTCGGTTCTTACGAGCAACTACTCGGCCGAGTACGGCAAGACTTCCGGGGGAGTGGTAAATGCGGTTACGCGCTCGGGGACGAATGAATTGCATGGCAGCGCTTACGAGTTCCTGCGCAACAGCTCGCTCGACGCCAAAAACTTTTTTGATGATCGTACCCGAAAAATCCCGCCCTTTAGGCGCAACCAGTTTGGTGGAGCGATCGGAGGGCCCATTCAGAAGAACCGTACATTCTTTTTTGCTGATTACGAAGGCATACGCCAGTCCACAGGTATCTCGACCCTCACCTTCGTGCCTTCACAGAATGCCCGAGCCGGCCAGTTGTGCTCGAACCCAGCCGGTGCGGACCCAAGCAATCCATGTATTCCAACTACGGTCACCGTAGATCCGGCGGCGTCGTCGTTTTTCACGTTCTACCACACGCCCAACGGGCCAGCCATTGGAAATGGAGACACGGCACAATACACATTCGCCGGTCAACAGATCGTCAACGAAAACTTCGTTACAGCCCGTGCCGATCACAAATTTTCAAATAACGACAGCTTGTTCGGTACTTACATGTTTGACAGGACTCCTTACGCATCTCCTGACGGACTGAACAACGTTGAGTTCACCACCCTGACGGCGCGACAATTCGCGGCCCTGGAGGAGACGCATATCTTCTCGCCTGGCTTCGTGAACTCGATTCGGCTGGGTGGAAACCATGAAACGGTAAACAACAACGAGAGCCTGACGGCGATTAATACCGATGCTGCCAGAAAAGATCTTGGCGTCGGAGGTACGGCGTTTGCGGGTCGCGCCGCCCCGCAAGTTCTGGTTGGTGGGCTTACCGATTTTACCGGCGGCGTTGGCGGCAGCCCGACGTATTTTTATCACTGGAATTCGATACAGCTCTATGATGATGCATTCTGGACGAAGGGTACTCATTCCATCCGATTCGGTGCGGCCGTCGAACGCATGATGCTCAATGTGCTTGCCGACACTGATCCCAATGGAATCTGGAACTTCGACAATGTGGCCGGGTTTCTCACCAATCAACCCACTAAATTCCAAGGTGGGATCGCCAGTACGCTTTCTCCGCGCAATTTGCGTGAGACTCTTTTCGGTGCCTATGTGCAGGATGATTGGCGTGCGCGGACGAACTTAACGCTTAATTTGGGTTTGCGTTACGAAATCTCCACGGTGGTACGGGAAACCGCAGGCAAGCTTGCGAACTTGCCCACAGTGTCCGCTGCAACTGCTCATCTAGGCAATCCGTTCTTCAGCAATCCCACTCTCAGGGATTTTGAGCCACGTATCGGCTTCGCCTGGGATCTGTTTTCCAATGGAAAAACTGCACTCCGCGGGGGAGTGGGGTTGTTCGACGTACCCTACCAGTTTCCTCTCCTGGTCACTCAGGCCATACCGTTTTTCTCCTATACGGTGGTCAAAGACCCATTCGGGGAATGTGGATGTACCAGTCCCTTTCCTAATTTTGGCGGCCTGAATATTTCGTTTCCCGCGAACCGCTTGCGCAGCACTTTTGTCGATCCCAAGCCCAAGCGCAATTATGTGATGCAGTGGAATCTCAACCTTCAGCAGCAGATTACTCCTAGCTTGGCCGGCATGGTGGCATATGTGGGCTCGCGCGGCGTCCATCAACCGTTCCGGGTAGATGACATCAACATGGTGATTCCCCCGAAGACCTCAGCCGGTTACGTTTTTCCTTATGTTACAGACCCAACAGATCCGAATTTCGGGGGGCCTGTGGATCCGGTGAACCCTAACCTCGGCTCAATCCGAGGCATGTTTTATAACGGACACTCCTACTACAACGCTCTGGAGTTGCAACTGGCTAAGCGCATGAGTCACGGTTTCCAAGTCCAAGGCACATTCACATGGGCCAAAAGCATGGACACCAGTTCAGCCACAGTTGCGGGAGACGCCTTTGGTAACTCGATCTCGAGTCTGCACTGGTTTGATTTGAGGCTGAGCCGAGGGCTTTCGGATTTCAATGTTGGGCGCACATTCGTGGTGAATGGAACCTGGGAAGTACCGACTCCCAAGTCCTTCTCCGGTCCCGCAAAGTGGGCCTTAGGAGGGTGGGAACTAGGATTGATCTTCACCGCCACCGATGGCGTCCCATTCACGCCAAGTTGGGGAACAGGCAATGACCCCTCCAACACAAACAGTGGGGATGATTGGGCGTTTCCGAATCGCCTTAGTACATCAAACTGCAAAACGCTGACCAACCCCGGCAATCCCCTCGCATATGTTAAGAACAATTGCTTTCAAGTTCCTACCGCCCCAGACCTTGCTTTCTGGAACGCAAACTGTAATCCGGCTCCGCCCAGCCTTGTAGATAGCGGGGGCAATCCGATTATCATCACCCATCCTCTGGATCCGAAGCAGGATGGCGCAGGATGGCTTCCCGCTCTGCCGTGCTTTAACCTTCGCGGTAATGCCGGACGCAACATCCTGAATGGTCCTGGGCTCACTGAGTTGGACTTCTCTCTATTTAAGAACAATTACATACGACGGATCTCAGAACACTTCAACGTGCAGTTCCGCGCGGAGGTCTTCAATATTCTCAATCACGTAAATTTTGGTCCGCCGAGTACGCCGACAAACACGGACATATTTGACGCTACCGGCGCCCCGAACCAGATTGCAGGAGCACTTACCAAAACAACTACGACGGCGCGCCAAATTCAGTTCGCAATAAAGTTCATTTTCTAGATGGAGTAGCAGAGCGCGCAACTAATTTTCGCCGGCAGCCTACTTGCGCGGCTTCTATGCAGTTAGAGGTGCTCCTCATACGGTAGAAAGCGCCAGAACCGACATGCCATGCCGCTTGCCATGAAGACGATATCGCTTCTCCTCCTTGGTGTTGCCCCCAACAGCGGTTTGCTGTGGGCAGCCGGAGGACCCCCCGGCGATCTGTCACCGGAAGGTGCAGAAGGAGAATCGGTCGTTGTGCAGTCGGATTCAGCGCAGCGTCCCAGCGCCGCGCAAACGGAACCCGCGGGTAAGTACGAGGAATATCGCACGCGCATAGAAACAATTTTCCTGAAAAAGCGGCAAGGCGGCGTAAGCTGCTACGATTGCCATTCAACACTAAGCACTCGGTTGAAGCTGGAGCCCTTGTCGCCAGGAGGAAGCACCTCCTGGACCGAGGAGCAAACCCGGCAAGTCTTCGCCGTGGTTTCGCGGCTGGTAGACCCCTCCGAGCCTTTGCGTAGCCCGCTGCTGCTGCATCCACTTTCTCAGGAAGCGGGCGGCGATCCCACCCATGTCGGGGGGAAGTTCTGGACCTCGCGGGACGATCCGGAGTGGCGGATGCTCGCCGATTGGATCAGCCAGACTTTTTCTTCGCTTGCTGGCACGCGAACAGCACCATCTTTGAAAGCCAGCTCCCCGAGCTTTGAATTCTTCACCAACAAGGTCCAGCCGATTTTCCTGAAGAACCGGCCCCGGCATGCCCGATGTTATAGCTGCCACACTCTCTCCAATCGAGCCTTTCACCTTGAAAACTTGTCGGGCGCGAACACGGGTTGGACTGAGGAACAATCGCGGCGCAATTTTCAAAGTTCTCTGCAACAGATCGTTCCCGGCAACCCGACCTCCAGCAGCTTGCTGTTGCATCCCCTGGCTCCGGAAGCGGGCGGCGATTCGTTTCATTCCGGCGGCAGGCAGTTTGAGTCGCAGGACGACTCTGATTGGATCACCCTTGCTCAATGGGTGCGTGGCGCGGGTGCAGAAGTTGACCCGCCCTCTTCGCTTGAACCGAAATCCTGGATATATGTCACGAACAGTGCCTCCGATACCGTTGACGTAATCGACACAAGGACGAACGCGCTGGTCCAGATCTTACGAGGCATCGAGCTGCCGCATGGAATCGCGTTCTCTCCGGACGGCGGAAGAATTTACCTCAGCAGTGAAGCAGAGAACGTACTGGCTGTCCTGGATCGGAAAACAGGTGAAATTCTGGAGAAAATTCCGCTCAGCGGTCGGCCCAATAACATCGCCATCACTAAAGATGGGAGCCGGGTGATAGTGGGCATACGTAGTGAACCGGGCGCACTCGATGTGATTGAGGCGAGTTCACTGAAACGAACAAAGACCATCCCTCTACACGGGCGCGTGCACAATGTTTACGTCACGCCCGACAGCAAATTTGCGGTCGCTGGCTCCATCGAAAGCAAAATGGCTATGGTAGCCGATCTCCAGACTGAGCGGCCGGTATGGGACCTCAAGTTCGGTAGCGGTGTGCGGCCCATGGCTTTCGAAAAGAATTCCGATGGCACCACCCGCCGCATATTCGTGCAGCTATCGGGATTCCACGGATTTGCTGTCGTCGATTTCGCCAAGCAGGCCGAGGTGGCAAGGATCAAGCTGCCGGATGAGCCTCATGGTTTCGGCGTCGCCGAAGGACGAACCGGAGTTCCTTCTCACGGGATCGGCGTGGCGCCGGACGGAAAGTCATTGTGGGTTAACAGCACGCTGGCCAATGCCGTGTTCGAGTATTCGCTTCCCGATCTCATCTTCCGACAGTTCATCCGCTGGGACGTCAGCCTAGCGGAGCGGTACCCGAATGGATCACATTCACGCCCGACAGTAAGGTCATCTATGTTTCGGGCTCAGCGGCGAGACTGGTTTCGGCTATTGATACCGGAACCTTGAAAACAGTCGTGCAGATTCCGGTGGGAGAAGTGCCGAAGCGAATTAATACCCTGGTTCTGCCTGCGAATGAACGCCGGGGTAACTAACTTATAGGACATTTAGAGAAATGATGCACGCGAGTAATGGAAAATTAATAACGGCAGCAAGCGCAGCGGCGCCGGCTGCGGTTAACGAAGTGGCGCAGCGCGCCCGCCATCGAATCGCTCTCCGCCTTTTACCTTATCTGTTCATTCTGTATGTAATCGCCTTTCTTGATCGCATGAACGTGGGGGCGGCAGCACTGCAAATGCCCCGCGATCTCGGTTTTAATCCAGGCGTGATTGGTTTTGGGGCAGGAATTTTTTTCTTGGGCTATTTTTTGCTGGAAATTCCGGGTGCTCTGATCGCGGAGCGTTGGAGCGCGCGGCTTTGGATCGCCCGCATCATGATTTCCTGGGGTATTGTCACAGCACTAATGGCTTTCATTCGTACTGCGCATCAATTCTATCTGGTGCGCTTTCTGGTTGGAGCCGCCGAGGCGGGCTTTTTTCCCGGCGTAATTGTGTACTTAACACATTGGTTTCGGTATGAGGATCGGGCCAAAGCGATCGCCGTGTTCTATGCTGCCAATCCTCTTTCTTACGTTATTGGGTCTCCGCTCGCGGGCCTGCTGCTTGGGTTGAGCTGGTTAGGGCTGAGAGGTTGGCGCTGGCTCTTTATCCTGGAAGGCATCCCGGCAGTCCTGTTTGGAATAATAACTGTCTTCTATCTGACGGACTGGCCGCATCAAGCCAAATGGTTGCCCCCGGACGAACGCGACTGGATCACCACGACATTAGAGAAAGAGAAACAGGCCAAGGAGAGTGTTCATTCCTACAGGGTGTGGGAAGCTTTGCGTAATCGGGATGTGGTGCTGTTGACCTTGTGCTACTTCTTCGGGCTTACCGGAAGCTATGGTATCGCCTTCTGGTTGCCGACCATCCTGAAGAAGATATCCGGGCAGAGCGACCTGAGGGTGACCTTGCTTGCTGCGCTGCCTTACGTAGCAGGATTTGTTACCCAGCAGTTGAACGGCTGGCATTCGGATAAGACTGGCGAGCGCCGCTGGCATGCGGCGCTTCCGGTCATTTTATGTGGAGTGGTACTCTCGTTTGCGGTTCTCGCCGAGTCCAGGCCCGGACTCTCGATCGCGTTATTTACGCTGGTCGGGGCATGTTTCTACGGCTTTCAGCCCTGTTTCTGGGCTGTGCCTACGCGATTCTTAAGCAAGTCCGCCGCGGCCGCATCGATCGGGTTGATTAATTCCGTTGGCAATCTCGGGGGATTCGTCGGACCCTTCGTGATAGGCACACTGGCAGCCCGCAGCCACTCTTTCAAGCCAGGTCTGCTGTACCTGGTTGTGAGTCTGTTCATTTCGGGAGGGCTGATGCTGGCGGTTGGAACTGGGAAGAACCGCGTGCGTTAGTTTGTTTAGGATTACATAACTATGCAAACGGAGGAATGCAATGATCCGGTTTAAATGCTTCGCAGCCGCCTGCATGGTGTTCACCTGCGCGCTGGCCTGCGTTGCCCAGAACTCCCACACTGAGGATCCGCGACTTTATGCCGCGAGCGCGCGCGGTGATGATATAGCCATCATCGACCTCAACTCATTGAAGGTCGTCGGTAACATCAAGCTGGGCGGGGACAAGATACACGGGGTAGCAGTGCAACCGGATGGCCGCCGGCTTTTTGCGACCGTCGAGTCTGACCACACGCTAAGGATCGTGGATACCGCCACAAACCAGGCGATCGGAAGCGTGAAGGTAAGCGGACGCCCCAACCAGTGTGCGGTAACTCCCGATGGTAAGTATGTCGTGGTGCCAATTCGCGACGGCGATACCGTGGACATTATTGATGTCGCTCAGCAAAAGATTGTCAAAAGTTTGCCCATCAAAGAACCACATAACGCATTGAACACGGGCAGCAATCGATTCATGTGGGTGAGCGCGATGTCAGGGCATGAGGTCGATCTTATAGACCTCGAGAAAATGGACTACTCCGTCCACATCCCAGTGGACGGAAGACCCCGTCCCTATGTGGTCAGTCCAGATGGAAAGACGATGTACGTGGCCATCGCCGAGTTACACGGGTTCGAGATTGTGGACATACCGGCAAAAAAAGTAATCCAACGCGTTGAGATGCCGGCGGAGCACCCCACACCGCATCCCTTGCAGTTTGAAACCGCCGACACCCGCACCCATGGTTTAGCCCTTACACAAGATGGATTAGAGTTGTGGGTGACCAGCCTGCTGGACGATGCGGTCTATATTTACGATGTGAAGGCCAAAAAGATTGTGGGCCACGTCGCAACCGGCGGTGGTCCTAATTGGCTGGTTGTTTCGCCCGACGGCAGATATATGTGCGTCAGTAACACCGATAGCGACGATGTCTCCATCATCGACGTGAAAAGCCGCCGTGAAGTGGCCAGGATCAAAGCCGGCAAAGTGCCGAAGCGGCTTGCGGCCGCAAATGTCCCG
>QIAS01000418.1 GCA_003225615.1 Acidobacteriota bacterium
GAAGGAAATCAATCAGCAGAAGGCGGAGAAGTTTCTCAACACATTCTATTTTCAGTACGGTCATCGCTCGATCGCCGATCTGGCGCATATTGCTCTCGCGATCGAAAAATTATCTATCCTCGCGGCCATTGCGGTTGCCGACGAGCAGCGCTGGGATGGGCAGGAACGCTCCACCCGCTACCAGGACTTCAAGAAGAGCGGCTACTACACGCCGGATTTCGGAAACGATCAGCAGGCGAAGCTTTATCGCGAAACGATCGAGAGCCTTTTCGCCGATTACGAATCGCTCTCCGAGAGCACCTTCCGTTACCTCGCAGACCTGACGCCGAAGCCCGGAGATATGAAACAGGAGGCCTACGAGCGAACCCTCTGCGCGCGGGCGTTCGACATTTCTCGCTACCTTCTGCCGCTGGGTACGAATACTTCGCTCGGCGAAATTGTCAACGCACGCACGCTCGAGTCACAGGTCTCCCACCTCCTTTCGCATACTCACAAGGAAGTCCGCATGCTTAGCGATTTGCTGAAGCGGGCCGCTACATCACCCGCCTACAACGTCAATCAGGATTCGCTGCGCGAGTTGGTGGAGCAAATTCGGGCGGTGTCCCCGGAGCTGGCACTACGAGCAGAGCAGGAACTTTTGCGCGAAGTCCGGGTGGCGCCCACCCTGGTGAAATACGCGGATCCGAATTCATATGAGATCCAGACGCGCCGCGAACTTCGTCAGGCAGCCGCGGAGTTGATGGGCCGCTCGCCCATCGCACCGGCGAAACTGGTTGACCTGCTTGATGACGAACCGCTGGAAGTGGAGTTAGCAGCCACGCTGCTTTACGAGAATTGTCACTATGCCTACCGGCAAGTGCGGCAGGCCGTGCAGGCGGCAGGCGAAAAAGTGCGGCGCGAGATCATCGACATAGGCCAGCGGCATCGCGGCAAGCACGACGAAATGCTGCGTCCATTCTGCGCCGGACAGCAGTTCCGGATCGACATCCTCATGGATATTGGTGGCTTCCGCGATATGCACCGCCACCGCCGCTGCATACAGATTGGCCAGGGCTTTACCACCAGGCAAGGCTTTGACACGCCCGAGGAGCTAGTCTTCGCTGGTGAAGGAGCCCGCTACGAGGCGGCCATGAAGCGCGCCTCTGATACAGCGGCAAACCTGAGTAAGCTGCTGCTCGAGCGCAACAGCAATTTGCTCGAGAAGGACGAACGGGACTGGCTTTCGCGCGCGGAGAAGGGTTCCGGCGCGCTGGCAAGTCCTGCGCAATATGTGATTCCGCTGGCATTCCGCAAGCGCACCCTGTTCAAGATGGATTTTGCCGAGGTAGTCTACATTTCCGAACTGCGAACCACTCCGGCGGGCCATATCTCGTATCGTAAAGTCGCCTATGCCATGTATGAGGCTGTGATCCGAAGGCATCCCGCCCTGGCGAAGTATTTCCGGGTGCAGGACATTCGCGAGCCGGTGGATTTGCTGAAACGATGAGCAGTCGAGAGCACCGGCGTGCCAACCTAAACAGCGTCAGTCAGGAGTGATTATACGGCGATAGAACTTGCGAACGGGCTGCGCCACTTTTGCCGCCGCCTCAGTCGGTGGCGCTTAACCAAAGCAGCCCGGAGGGCACAATTCATTAGCCCAGCGCGTAAGCGCTGGGTAAGGGTGTGAGAGTCGTTGAGCCCCGGAGGGGCTGCACTCATCCAAAAACTCTATTTCGGTCAAAAGAAATTCCCGCATTCCTCAGGAGATCCAGAAACTCTTCCTCGATGGCGAATGTAGCTCTGCACTGCCGTGACGCGAGAAGGACTCACGCTGAACGCGCCGTACCCTTCCTGCCATGCGAACCGCTCCCCAGTTTCGTTGAGCCACCGTGAGGAGTTTGCCTTCAGATCGCACATAATCTTTGAGAGGTTGCGAGTTGGGGGAACCGAAATCAGAACGTGAACGTGGTCTGCGATGCCACCGATGGCCAGAATCGGGATGCCCTGGTTGTGTGCGGTGCCGTACAAGTAAGCCCAGAGGTTCTCTTGCCGGGCAGCGGGTATTGTTTTCTCGCGATTCTTCGTGCTGAAAACGCAATGGACGAGGTTGGTTGAAAATGTATGGGCCATAAGTGTCGCCCCTTAGGGGGCTGGAATGCCGCCCCTTCGGGGCTCCGTCTTGAGTCCCAACGCCTCCCAGCGCTTACGCGCTGGGCTAATGAATTGTGCCCTTCGGGCTTGCACGGATGCGCTCCTTAGTGCTTGTTCGCTGCCTAATTTCGTTTGTTGCCAAATATCCGTTTGTTGTCCAGTGCTTATCCTAGAGGTCGGCTTTGGATTGCGTGGTGATTGCTGTCATTCGCGGAATGTTAATTATGGCGATTCGGCCAGTGGAAAGTATTTCGCTTTTCATTCGCCGCGATGCTATACTTTCCACAGCTTTGTGATGACCGACACTACGACCTTCCAGCCGATGGGTGTACGCTACGAGGGTTCTCATAAATCAACACAGCGAGGAACTGCCATTATGGCCGACGAACGTACTAAAGCGCTTGATCTGGCGCTTTCGCAGATCGAAAAGCAGTTTGGCAAGGGTTCTATCATGCGGCTAGGGTCGAAGGAAGCCATCGTCCCCATCGCGGTAATTTCTACCGGCGCCATTTCTTTTGACGCGGCGCTGGGCGTGGGTGGGGTACCACGAGGGCGCGTGGTCGAAATTTTCGGGCCGGAATCTTCGGGCAAGACTACGATTGCGCTGCAGGTGATTGCACAGGCGCAGGCACAAGGTGGCATGGCGGCGTTCGTGGATGCCGAGCACGCCCTCGATCCGGCCTACGCCAAGAAGCTCGGTGTGGACGTGGATAATCTGCTGG
>QIAS01000386.1 GCA_003225615.1 Acidobacteriota bacterium
GCGGTATGGTTGTGATCCGCGCTGTTGCAGAATTCTAGCAGCATGAATTTCAGCGCCTCTCGGCTTGCAATCCTCTCTGTGCTGGGCGTCGTGAGTGCCGCGGCAACGGCGGCGCAGCAGCCTGTGTGGCATGTCAGTAGTCTGAAGGCAACGATCGTCGTCAATCCTGACTCATCGCTACTCGTTGACGAGACACTGATTATTCCTGAAAGTTCCGATCCTAACTTTGGTTTGCGATGCCATATTCCGATCGGGGATAACGACCGGTGGGATCGCAATTACGGCCCCGGCTACACCGATGACAATGGTCTCCGGGTGAAGGTGGAGACGGTCACGGTGGATGGACAAGTGGTGGCGTTCCATCTCGACCATTACCGTCACAGCAGCTATCAGCTAATCGTGGGTAAGGAAAACCGGCGGTACACGGTTGCGCCCGGCGAACATGAATTGCATGTGATTTACCGTATTACGGGCGCGATCCGGTCCGTGGACAAGAACGACGAGCTTTACTGGAATGTGGCGGGACACACGCCGATGGCTTATGACTCTCTCAGCGTGCGCGTTTATCTGCCCTCGGGTGTTCCTGGAGAGTGGTTGCAGATATCCGCGTATGCGGGCGGGAGAGGTGTATCGCAGCCGCGAACCAAAGCCGATCCTCCGATTGAGACTACGAAACTGTCTGATGGGGCAGAGTTCAGTATCGCGGATTTGCATTCGCTCCAAAGTCTCGCGATTGTCATGCGGTGGCCGCAAGGGTACATCCACAGGCCCACTTTCAGGGAGCAGTATGGCTCGCCTTACTATCTGGCGCCGCTGTTGCTGCTGATGATCTACATCTCAGCCCGGATGTACCTGCGCCGGAACATGGAGGAATACTCGACGGCTCCGCAATACGAGCCGCCCGCAGGGCTCTCGCCGGCTGCGTTGCGATACATCATGCGCGGAGGCGTCGATGGCACCTCCCTGGCCTCCAGTCTGGCGAGCCTCGCGGTGCGGGGCTATGTCGAAGTGCAAGCCAAGGGGGCATCCTACGCGTTCTGGCGTACACAAAAATGCGATACCGATCCCGGCAAGTTGCCGGCGGAAGAGGCCGCGATTGCGCAATTGCTGTTCGACGCAAGCGCGAACGTAGCGGATCCAGCTTGCGGAACAAGAAACGACTTCCAGGATTTAACGGAACTAACCTTGGAGACATCAAGCTCCTACAACGGACGCACGGGTGCAGTCTCGTTTGGCCCAAACGACCCGCGCATCAACGTGCTGGTGGGCGCGATGTACGCCCGATTGAAACCTCAGCTCGAGGGCAAGTACTTCACGTGGAATGCCTGGATTGTTCTTCTCGGCATGTTGGCCACCCTCATCTTTGGGGTGGCGGTGGTGCTCAGCGCGGGCCAGGAAATGGGTTCACTATTCCTCGCCTTTTGGAGTTTTGGTTTCTTCCAAACCTTCAGCGCGATCATGGGGCTCGCATTGCTCGGCAGGCAACGAAAACCAGTTGCGGCGGTCTTGGTGTCACTTGCGTTTGTCGGTGCGACCTTCCTGGCGGCACGCGAGCTGGCTCGAGACATCTCCTGGGTTCCCGTCGGCTCCTACATTGCGATGATTGTTCTAAACGGCATCTTCCTGCCCCTGCTGCGGACTCCAACCACCGAAGGCCAGAAGCTGTTATCCCAGATTCGCGGATACAAAATGTTTCTGGAGGAGACGGAACTAGGCCCTCTGACGGAGTTAGGCAAGACACCCGACGCCATGCCGAAGCTCACGTCGTTGCCGTACGCGATCGCTCTCGACGTGAAGGAACCCTGGGGCGATGCTATGGCCACTAGCTTCGCAGCGGCCACGACCTGCGTATGAACAACAAAAGCCCCGCAGCAAGGCCGAAGCGGCTCAATTCCTCAGAGAACCCTCCGGCAGCGAATTTCAGTTCGTGACCGCGCTTGCTGTTTTTCACGCCCAGCCTCGGCGCATTTGAGACTTCTACATCATTTCCGTTCCCCACAAATCATGCAGGTGCACGATTCCTTGCAGCTTCATCTTTCCGTCTACTACGACTAAAGACGTAATCTTTTTCTGCTCCATGATGGCGAGTGCGCTGGCCGCGAATTCCTGGGGGCTGATCGTTTTGGGCTGAGGGGTCATGCATTCAGCGGCGGTTAGATCGAGCACGTCTTTGCCGCGGCTCTCGAGTTGCCGGCGAAGGTCGCCGTCACTGATGACTCCCACTAACTTGTCGCCTTCCACGACCGTGGTCATGCCAAGCTTCTTGCGGGACATTTCGTAGATGACGTCGGACATTTTTGTTTTTGGAGTGACGCGCGGGACGGCTTCTCCGGTGTGCATCAGGCTTTCCACGCGGGCGAGGCGTTTGCCGAGCTTGCCTCCGGGATGGAGGTCGGCGAAATCCTCTTCTTTGAAGCCGCGCTTTTCAGCCAGGGTCACGGCCAAGGCATCGCCCAGCGCCAACATCGTCGTGGTCGAAGCGGTGGGGGCAAGCCCTAGCGAGCAGGCTTCCTTGGCGATGGAACAATCTAATGAGACCTCGGCGGCCGACGCGAGCGTAGAGATTTCGCGCTTCGTGTTGCTGGTTTCATCGCAGGTCATGCTGATCAGCGGGACTTGCAGGCGCTTGATGGTGGCCAGCAGGCGAAGAATTTCTTCGGTTTCTCCGCTGGCGGAGAGAGCCAGGACTACGTCTCCTCGCACTACCATGCCCAGATCGCCGTGGACGGCTTCTACGGGATGCAGGTATAGGGCGGGCGTGCCAGTGGAACTCAGCGTGGCGGCTATTTTCCTGGCGATGATTCCGCTCTTGCCCATGCCGGTGACGACTACGCGGCCTCGGCAGTTGAACATCAGATCGACGGCACGGGTGAACGCGGCGGACATGGGTCCCGCGATGCGATCTGCCAGCGCCCGCAGGGCTTCGGCTTCGATGCGCACCACGTTTTCGCCAATGTGTTTCATGGAACAGAGGATGGTAACAAGATTTTGGAATTTAGTGATTTTGTAATTTGGTGATTTTGGGCGGTATCGGGTTGGGTGGGTTCTGGGCTTTCGGGTGCAAGATCTCTAGAAGTGCTCGTCGGCCGGTTTCGCGTGTTCCCCAAGCCCTTTGGCCTGTATCATGCGGTCCCAAGGTCCACCTTGCCAATTGTCCCGCTTCTTTTCCGGGTGCATCCAGGGCGGGAGAGTAATCACGAGGTTTCTTGCGGTGGCTTCTACGTACGATTCGTATAACGAACGCAGCTTGGCCAATTTCAGGTCGGCTTCCTCATCACTGCGCACTCGCAACCCATTGGCTGCCAGCATTTTCCTCAGGGTCCCTAATACTTCCTTGGGCAGGCGATCAGGGGCGTGTGGGTTGTAACGCGCTCTCACGACCTGGGCCAAATCGACAGCGGCGTGCCTGGCCATGGCGAAGGTCAGTCGCGCTTGCTCCGGGTGGATTCCGTCAATTCCGGCGAGCACCAGCGAGGTGACGTCCAGCATGACGGTGAGCGCTCCCAGCCAGGACTGGTTGCTGTGCTGCGAGCGGAAGAAGCTGAGCACCGGGTAGGAGAGATGGCTGGCGAGCAGGTCGGCCGACCAGCGCTCCCAGTCACGAAAAATTTCGTCGAGCACAATGGGATCCGGACAACAGCCCAGGCGGTTCAGCAATTCCGCAGCCGTCGGCGGAGAGCCGGCGCGCGAGTCGAGCATGGAAATTTCCAACTCCCGGTCGGAAAACGCTGTATACACCACCGGCAGGTAGCCGATGACGACTCCCAGGAAAGCGAAACCCATCCCGCCTTCCAGAACGGTCAACAGGCGGGCGGCAGTCGATACGGGCGCAATGTCGCCCAGGCCCAGAGTAAAGAAAGTCTCGCCACTAAGATAAAGCAGCTTTCCAAAGGTGATGGGCTCATTGCCGAGTTGCACGTGTTCGCCGAGCCCGAATTGCAAGAATGCAAAACTGAGAATCAGCCCAACGGCCCAGAACACCAGCAAGGTGAGCAGTGACAAGGGCCCGAAATAGCTCAGAAAAGCTTCACGCCGGTTCGGGGACTTGATAAGACCAGATATGCTGGTCCAAGGCCTCCAGGTGTTCCGGTAAAACCACGAAGTCAGGCGGAAGGTGCGCTGCACGCGGCGGGGCAGCACCACAGTCTCAAAGGCGTCCAGCAGGACGGCAAGAATGATGATGACGCCGGCAATGGTGGCGAGGACGTGCATGTTAAAACCCGCTCTTAAGCTATTAGCCTTTAGCTCTCAGCCAGATTTCGACTGAACGCCGACGATTGGACGCTGCGAGCTAAACGGCGCGAAGCCCCGATGAGGATGGGATGGTAACAGATTCAGGATGGGTTACGGAGTCAAGTGCGCGCTCGCCAGACCCTTTTGTACGGCCAGCAATTCTTTGAGCACGGTACGCAGCTTGGTGGATTCCAAGGCGTTCGGGCCGTCGGATTTGGCTTCTTTGGGATTGTCGTGAACTTCCATGAAAATGCCGTCCACGCCTGCGGCAACGGCGGCTCGGGCAAGCACCGGGATGAATTCCGGTTGTCCACTGCTGGCTGGCGGTTGATCGTCGTCTCCATGCGAGGCGGAGGGGAGTTGAACAGAGTGCGTGGCATCGAAGACTACCGGGGCGAAGTGCCGCATGATAGTTAGCGAGCGCATGTCCACGACCAGATTGTTGTAGCCGAAGCTGGAGCCGCGTTCGGTGACGAAAACCTGTTCGTTCCCGGCGGTGTGACATTTTTCGACGGCGTGCTTCATGTCCCAGGGGGAGACGAACTGGCCTTTCTTGATGTTGACGGCGCGTTCGCTCAGGGCGGCGGCCATGATGAGATCGGTCTGGCGGCAGAGGAATGCAGGGATCTGGAGAATGTCGGCGACTTCGGCGACTTTGGGAACGTCCTTGGTTTCGTGTACGTCCGTGAGCACGGGGACGTGAACTTCGTTTTTCACCTTTTTTAGAATGCGCAGGCCTTCGGTGAGGCCGGGGCCACGATAGCTTCTTACTGAAGTTCGGTTCGCCTTGTCGTAGGAGGCTTTGAAGATGAAGGGGAAATTCAGCGAGCGAGTTACTCCTTTGATGATTTCTGCCATGCGGATAGCGTGGTCTTCGCTCTCGATGACGCAGGGGCCGGCAATGAGGAAGAGGTTGCCAGAGCCGATTCGGATGTCAGCGACTTGGAAGGATGTGGCCATGCAAACGCTTTAACCGCGAAGATCGCAAAGTAATCGCGGAGGCCGCAAAGAAGTGCTTGGCGTCCTTTGCGTACTTTGCGGCTAAGAGCTTTTTCGCGAAACTCTCCTCGGGTCCTCGTCTGCGGAGATTGCCCTGAGGATGCCTTGGTTAATCTTATCGCCGCCCCACTTTTTCCGGGCGATGAAACATCTCGACTTCGGCGGCGTCGCGCTGGGTGCGGCGCTGCAGAGCACGTTCGTACGCAGCGCCGATGAAACTCTTGAATAACGGATGCGGCTCTAATGGTTTCGATTTGAACTCGGGATGGAACTGGCATCCGATGAAGTGGGGATGGTCCGGCAATTCTATTATTTCGACATAAGTTCCGTCGGGCGTCGAGCCAGAGATCCGCAAGCCTCCAGCCGTTAGCGTGCCTTCGTACTCACGGTTGAACTCGTAGCGATGGCGGTGGCGTTCGCTGATTTCGGATTTCCCGTAAATCTTTTGGGCCAGTGTGCCCGGTTCGAGCTTGCAGGGCCATGCTCCGAGGCGCATAGTGCCGCCTAACTCCTCCACTCCGCGCAACTCGCGCAATTTGTATATGACGCGGTGCGGGGTGGCAGGATCGAACTCACTGGAGTTGGCTTCTTCGAGCCCGCACACGTTGCGGGCGAATTCTATGCAGGCCGTCTGCATGCCGAGGCAGATTCCGAAATATGGGACCTTGTGCTCGCGGGCATAGCGAATTCCATTCAGCATGCCTGCGATTCCGCGCTTGCCAAAGCCGCCAGGGACAAGAATTCCGTCGTACTCTTCGAGTTGCGTCTCGTAGGTGGCATCGGGGGTCTCGAGGCCCTCGGCTTCTACCCAATTCACATTAAGTTTCAGGTTGTGGGCCAGCGCGCCGTGCACCAGGGCTTCTTTCAATGATTTGTACGAATCTTCGTACTCCACATACTTGCCGACTATACCGATCGAGACCTCATCTTTAGGGTTGTAGACTCGACGGACGATTTCTTCCCAGTCGGCGAGCTTGCGTTCTCCGGCTTCCAAATGCAGGTATTTCATGGCCAAGGTGTCTACACCTTCACGAGCGAAGACCAGGGGCACCTCGTAAATTGAGGCCACATCTTTTGCAGTGATCACCGCTTCTTCTCCGACGTTGCAGAAGAGCGCGATCTTCGATTTGATTTCTTTGGCCAGAAAACGGTCGGTGCGGCAGAGCAGGATGTCGGGCTGAATTCCGACGCTGAGCAGTTCCTTTACCGAGTGCTGCGTCGGCTTGGTTTTGAGTTCTTGGGCAGCGGCGATAAACGGGACCAGAGTGACGTGCACGAATAGCGTGTGCTCGCGGCCGAGTTCCTGGCGCATCTGGCGGATGGCTTCAATGAAGGGCAAGGACTCGATATCGCCGACAGTGCCGCCGATTTCGACGATGGCGACGTCTACTTCCTGGGCCACCTTCTTCATGGCGGCTTTGATTTCGTTGGTGACGTGCGGGATGACCTGCACGGTTTTGCCAAGATAATCGCCGCGGCGTTCTTTGGCGATGATCTGCTCATAGATTCGGCCGGTGGTCCAGTTGTTGTCGCGGCTCAGCTTGGCGTGGGTGAAGCGTTCGTAGTGGCCGAGGTCGAGGTCAGTTTCTGCGCCGTCGTCGGTGACGAAGACCTCTCCGTGCTGGAAGGGGGACATGGTGCCGGGATCGACGTTCAGGTAAGGATCGAACTTCATCAGGTTGACCTTCAGCCCGCGACTTTCCAGCAGGCACCCGATGGAGGCCGCTGCCAATCCCTTGCCTAATGAAGACACTACACCGCCGGTCACAAAGATATACTTGGCCGACATCGCTTCCTCGCTCTGATTTGTGTTTTGGATTCGTGCAGGCTGGGGTGCACGATCAATTATGGCAGAGTTTGGAGAAAGCGGCAATCAGCATTCAGCAGTCGGCGTTCAGCCCTTAGCCTTTAGCATTTAGCTTTTCGCCCTTGGGGTCACTTCGAGGCGAACTCCCGAATTTGTTTGCGGGCATGGCGTGAATAGCCCAAAATGAATGGAAATCCCGGATCATCGGAGTAGTTCATGACACCGAAGCAGTTTCGCCGACTCGTATATTGCGGAGCCGTGCTACTCACCTTCTGTGCGGAGCAAGGTCCAGGATGGGCACAGTCTGGTGGGCAAGGCGATACAAATCAATCCTGGAACTCTACCAGCGACCAGCACAGCCCCTCTGGCGACTCCAATCCGATTCGCACGGTTGAAAGCCACAAGGAAGAAAATGGCCGGACCGTGGATAAGCAAAGCGTGGAGCGCCTGGGTCCGGGCGGCCGCTACGAACCTTACCGCGATACCGAAAGAGAATCAGTGCGGGTGGACGCGAATACTGTACGAACCATCGAACGCACCTTTGGCCGCGGCCCGGATGGGCAGAAGGCTCTGGTGCAGGTAAGAGAAGAGGAAACGCGCAACCTGCCCGGTGGAGAGCAGAAAGTGGTGCGCACGGTGTCGAATCCGGATGCGAATGGGCGGTTGGAGATCGTGCAGCGCGAGTTACAGGAGACCAAGCAGCCCCGTCCCGATGTAAAGAAAACCACAACCACCGTCTTTACTCCCGACCTGAATGGAGGCATGACGCCCGCGTTGCGGACGGAGGAGTTGAATACGCAGAAAAATGAACACAATGTGGAATTTCGAAAATCGACTTTGCTGCCTGACGGCAATGGCGGCTGGCAGGTAAATGAGGTGAGGGAAGGGACGGTCACGCAGGAAAGCGCTAACAGTCGCACGAAGGACGAACGAGTGTCGCGACTAGATGGCGACGGCAAGTTGAGCGTGGTGGAGCGTACGGTCAGCAAGGAAATGGAGAGCGCGCCCGGAGAGACTAAGCAGACCGTTGAAAGCTACTCCACCGAGGTGCCCGGAGGATTTGGCGACGGCAAGCTACAACTCAACCAGCGCGTGACCAGGGTGGGGCGCAAGGCGGCAGATGGCAGCCAACAAACCGAAGAGCAAGTTGAGCAACGCAATTCGGCCGCGCCGGGCGATGCGCCGCGGGTGACACAGAAGACCATCGACATTGTGCGCCCGAATGGCAGTGGCGAGGCGAAAGAGATAAGAACCATCGAATCGGTGGACGGCAACGGCAATCTCGGAGTGGTCTGGGTAGATACACGAAAAACCGAAAGTGCGCCGACTGTCCAGGTGGATACCAAGAAGGAAAGCACTACTCCCGCCGTCAAAGTTGATACCAAGCCAAAGCCATAACTGGTATAAGAGATCGCGCCCGTACCCATCTGCTTCTGCAGGGGCTCGGAAAACCTCTGCATTCTAAAGGTCATCCATTGATCGAGAAATGAAGCGCATTTACCAAGCACTTGCTCTTTCCATGTTACTGGTGCTCACGCTGGGTGCGCACCAGCAG
>QIAS01000419.1:0-1813 GCA_003225615.1 Acidobacteriota bacterium
AGAATGGTTCCGACTGGATCAATATGTTTGAGTGGATTCAAAGATATACGCCCTAGCATGCGGGCGGTAGGATCACCGCAGCGGTTCGCCATCCAGGCGTGCGCCGACTCGTGCACACTGATTGCGAAGAGAAACACAATCAGCTGGAAGAAGATATCGACATGCTGCAGGGTCATGCGATTACCTCGATTCTAGCAGACAGCCCGTCCAGTAGCCTCTCCGATGTTTACCTCAGTGAACATTCTCAATCACTTGCCGGATACCCCGCAAATTGAGATGGATGAAAGCTCGGGCATGCATGCACTTTCGGGTCCAGCTGTGGATATCTTTTTCGCTTCTGATTCGTCTAATAAATTGTGAACTCGTGGGGCCTGCAAAACGTATATGTGGATGAAGAGGTCGTTATGTCCTTGCGCGTGGATGTGCAGCAATCGGAAGACGTGACCGTGTTGCGACTGGCCGGACGAATAGTGCGCGGCAGCGCGGTTTGCGTGCTGAAAGATGCAGTCATATCGCAGAAGAATATGCGCATCGTGATCCTGGATTTATCCGAAGTGGAAAACTTGGATGGCGGCGGGCTGGGGATGCTCGTTTTCCTGCGGCGTTGGACTCAGGAGAACGGCATTCAGCTCAAGCTGGTGAACCCCTCGCATCTTGTCCGCGAAATGCTGGAGTTTACCGGGCTGACAGAAGTGTTCGATATTTCGTCAGTTGGACACGCGCTGGCGATTCTGGGCTGCGAGCACTCTCGCCAGGAGCATTATGCAGCCGCGCATCAGTAAGGCCAATTGTTGATTGTTGATTTTTGATTGTTGAATGAAAAACCGCATTCACCTTCTAAAAATCAACGATCAACAATCTAAAATCAACAATTCTGCACGCCTGCTATTTCTCCAGCGCTTTCTTCAACTCTTCCGGCGCGATCGGCTTCACCTTGAGCGGTTTCGCGGGTATGCCTCCGACAACGTGATATGGCTCGACATTCTTGGAGGCCACGCCCATGGCTCCAACCAGGCCATGCTCGCCAACTTTCACTCCACTCAGAACAGTAGCGTGATACGTGATGCGAGCTTTCGGGCCAATCTCCGTGCGCTGGTTGGTGACGATCATGCCATCGTTCAGGTCGTGAGTGTGTGAGTAAACGTTTGCATAGTCGGAGATCGAACTGCCTTCGTGAATGATGATCTCGCCGCGATCATCGAGCAGGACATATTTGTGAATGGTGCAGTTGTCTTCTACCGTGAGGTTGTAGCCGAAAGAAACTTCGACGCCGTGGAAAATTTTGACGTTCTTGCCTACGTGTTTGAAAATGTGCCGCGCCAACATGGCGCGCACCCGGTATCCCAACCAATGGTTCAGGCCGACGGGCGAGCGGTCGTACATCATCCAGAACCAGATCAGCGGTTTGCGTTCGGCGTACTTGGTGGCGTCCACGTCGCCGTAATACTCGGGTTCAAGCGTGGCATTGCGCGGGTCGAATGAGTGCGCTTGCACCTGCTGAGCCAGCGGGGCAGATGGACTCGGTTCAGCGTGAGGACGGCCGAGATAGAGCTGATGCAACGTATCGCGCACGACCACGCTCCGGTGTTCCGGATCACGGTTGGTGAACTCGCGATCCAGGCGTTCAATCCATTCCAGGTAAGCCTTTTCCGCAGCTGGGGTCGGGTTCAGAACGCGATATTCGTATCGGGGCATGTATGCCTCGCAGGCTCTCGGAAGAACGTAAAAACATAGCACATCGCGAGGAAGCGTCGCCGACCTGCCAAGATTTGGACGACCAGGCGCGTGGCCGGATGCTTTATAATTCGCCGCC
>QIAS01000419.1:1900-4741 GCA_003225615.1 Acidobacteriota bacterium
TATACCCGCGATTTTCCGGCGTGCCTACGTTTATGCGCCTGCCGCATATTCCCTTTGCGGAAGAACTCGATATCGCGCTAATCGGCGTGCCATTTGATAGCGGCACTACTTACCGGCCGGGGGCGAGATTTGGGCCGCGGAACATTCGCGTGCAGTCGGCGATGATTCGGCCATGGAACCCCGTCTTGAAGGTGGATCCATTTGCGCGCTGGCGAATCGCTGATTTTGGCGATCTGTCGATTAACCCGCTCTCCATAGAAGACACTTACCAGCGAATCGTCGACCAACTTGGGAAGATCCTCCAGGCCGGGACGCGAACCGTGTGTGTTGGCGGAGACCATTCCATTCTGTTGCCCATCCTGCGCGCGATTCACAAGCATTTCGGGCAAGTCGCATTTGTGCAATTCGATGCGCATGGCGACACCTGGGGAGGATACTTTGGCAGCCCGCATTCGCACGGCACACCGGTGAAATACGCCGTCGAGGAAGGCCTGATCGAACAAGGCTACGCGCTGCAAGTCGGGCTGCGCGGACAGGTGTATTCGGAACGCGACTTCGATTTTGCTCACGAGCATGGCATTCAGATTGTCACCTCTGAAGAGTTCCACCGCGATGGCGCTGAAGCCGCAAGGCGCCATATCAAGAAATTCGCCAACCGTCCCGTGTACGTGACGCTCGACATCGACGTGGTTGACCCCGCTTTCGCGCCGGGCACAGGCACGCCGCAAGTGGGCGGACTTTCAAGCGCGCAGATTCTTGAAGCAGTGCGGGCTTTGAGGGGCTTGAACCTGGTGGGCTGTGATCTGGTGGAGGTTTCGCCGCCTTATGACAGTGGGGAAATTACGTCTTTACTGGCTGCGAATTTGTTATATGAGCTGATTTGCTTGTTCTGAGGCAGATTGCCCGGCGCAGGCGCACTGCATAGATCCTTCGCTCCGCTCAGGATGACAGAGTAGAGAAATGACGACACTCGCGCGCAAACTTCGCGTCACCGACTACTTCACCCTGGGATGGGGGACGATGGTGGGCGTGGGGTGGCTTGTCATTATGGATGACTGGCTGCTGCGCGGCGGCCCTCTGGGCGGCGTTCTCGGCTTCGCCATTGGCGGGGCGTTGCTGCTGCCGATCGGCTATGTGTACGGCAAACTGGTGATGGCCATGCCGGATGCCGCGGGCGAGGTCGCCTACACTGCCAGAGTTTTTCCGCCGGCAGTGAGCTTTGCCACCGGCTGGATGATGGTCCTGGCATATTTCATCGTCTGCGCCTGGGAAGCGGTCGCGGTGGGAAGAATCGCCGGCTACATTTTTCCCACACTCGATTCGATGGAGCTCTACCGGCTCGCGGGCCGGCCAGTATATCTGCCGCATCTGATGATCGGTCTTGGACTGACCGGGCTAATAACGTTGCTCAACTACCGCGGTGTGCGGCTGAGCGCTACCTTTCAGAACTGGACGACGTTCGGGACGCTGGCCTTGTTTGTTGTTTTTGTCGGTTTCGGAGTGACCAAAGGTTCCACTCAGAATTTTCCGCCGCTGTTTACGCATAGTCCATTTATCTCCATACTGCTCATCATTCAGATCGTCCCGTACTTCATGACGGGGTTCGAGTCGGTGACCAAGGCGGCAGAGGAGGCCAATCCGGAGTTTCAGGCTCAAAGTTTTTTTAAGGCCATATGGATGGCGATCATCGTGGGCATTTTGTTTTACACCATCGTGATCGCGGCGGTGGGATATGTAGCGCCGTGGAGAACTTTGACGGGGGAGAAGTTCATGACTGCAGTGGCTTTCGAACATGCCGTGGGATCGCGTTGGATCGTGAGCACTATTTTGGCGGCGGCGCTGCTTTCGCTGTTCAAAGTGTTCAATGGAAATTTTGTCGCGTCCAGCCGGTTGCTGTTTGCCATGGGACGACGCGGGCTGGTGGATACACGCCTCGGGCAGGTGCATCCCCGGAATCAGACGCCATCGGTGGCGGTCGTCTGTATCGGGTTGGCTACAGCAGCCTGCATGTTTTTGGGAGATGCCATTCTGGTGCCCATCACCGAGGTGGGCTCGGTGGCGTCGGCCGCGGGATGGTCGGCGGCGTGTGCGGCATACTATGCCATGCGGCCTGCGGGGCGGGAGCGATTGATTGCGATCATCGGAGTCGTGGTCGGGGTGGCAATGATTCTGATGAAGGTTGTTCCCCTTGTGCCGGGACACTTCAACGGCTATGAGTGGCTGGCATTAGGAGTTTGGAGTGCGATTGGGTTAATCCTCGGCTGGCGCGAGCGAGCGCTGGCGAGGGCAGTCATCGCGAGATAAATGGGAGAGCAATGAAAAATACAACCTGTTCAGGACTGAGAAATAATTTGCTTTTAGTCGTTTTGCTGTTAGCGGCGGCCCAGCTTTTATGCGCACAAGCTCCGGCTTCACTGCCGTTTGATGTCGTCATCACAAACGGGCACATCATCGACGGGACTGGATCCCCGTGGTACTCAGGCGATGTTGGTATTCGCGATGGAAAGATCGCCGCCATCGGGAATCTGGCCGACGCCGCGCGCAAGCGCACGATCGATGCACAAGGCATGGTTGTGGCCCCGGGATTTATCGATATGCTCGGCCAGTCCGAGTTGACCATCCTGGTTGACCCGCGACTCCCATCCAAGATCTACCAGGGAATTACGACTGAGATTACGGGTGAGGGCGGATCGGTAGCACCGCTGAACGATGCCATCATTCAGGCAGATCAACCTGGCTACTCGCACCTTAAGATCACTCCGGACTGGCGCACCTTGCGTCAGTATTTCGCGCGCCTCGAAAAGCAGGGGATGGGAATTAATCTGGCCACGTATGTCGGCG
>QIAS01000420.1 GCA_003225615.1 Acidobacteriota bacterium
CTTCGGAGTCTAAGCGGTTCTCGGAGACGGGCACTGTGCCACTTCGGGACACTAGCGCCTTTCGTGTGATAGTCATCACCTTCCCTCCAGAACACCCGCACCCCATACTGGGTTTGTTCGCGCCCGATGCTGAGGACCCCCGGATTGAGTGGAAAGTAGGCGACCTGCCCGTGGCGAACTGCAATCCCGCGCTGACGAAGATTGCGTTCGTGAACCTGTTAGCGAACGCGGTCAAGTTCACGCGCCCGCGAACCACGGTGACTATCGAGGTGGGCCAGAAGTTGCTGCACGGCGAGCCCGTGCTCTTTTGGCGCCGTAACGGAGTGGGCTTTGACATGGGGTATGCGGGCAAGCTCTTTGGGGTGTTCCAGCGACTGCATAGCGAAGAGAGCTTCGAACGCACAGGCGTAGGTCTGGCGACGGTGCAACGCATTCTGCAGAAGCATGGCGGAAGAATCTGGGCCGAGGCTGAACCGGACAAAGGGGCAACCTTTTATTTCAGTTGCGGAGGCGCCGAGGCAGGTTTTGTGAAGAACCGGCAATCGCCAAAAACAAACGTCCCAGCACCTCAGGCAGAACCCAACGTTTCGCGCAGGCTGGGTCAGTTCGTCTCCGCGTGCAGCGTGTTCGCGGTGGCTTTCGGGGTGTGGGTGCTGACGGGGTGGGCGCTTCATATTCAGATTTTGAAGAGCATTCTCCCTGGCCAGGTTGCGGTCAAAGCGAACACTGCCGTGTGCTTCATTTTGGTCGGGGTTGCGCTGTGGTTTCTGAGGAAGGAACAGCCGTCCGTCGCTTCCGGCTGGAAGCTGGCCGCGAAGATCGCAGCCACCATTGCCGGCGTAGTGGGCCTGTTCTCCCTGTTGGAGTTCCTATGGGGTTGGGATCTCGGCATCGATCAGCTACTGTTCACCGCCGGAGTGGAAGACATCCCCGGAAGCGTGCGCCCTGGTCTGATGTCACCTATCGCCGCCTTGGGTTTTTTCTGTCTTGGACCTGGTCTCTTGCTGCTGCACGCCAAGAGCACGCTTGGCCGCTGGTCAGCTCAGTTGTTGCCGGCCGGGGTGGCCATTGCTTCCGTGTTCGGCATCATGGACTTTGTTCTGGACGCGAATACGACCCACACCTACATCTCTCCGATTACGGCGCTCATGCTGTTTCTGATCTCGTTTGGGTTGATGTTTGCGGGCACCCAGTCAGGGTTGGGGGCGCTGGTCGCAAGCGCAACTCTGGGTGGTACTTTGACCCGCCGGTTGGTCCCGGCCGCGATCCTGGTTCCCCTGGTGATCGGCTGGGCGCGATGGAAAGGGCAGATGGGCGGCCTGTATTCGGATTGGACCGGCGTGGCTCTAATGACGGTGTTGTGCATCGTGCTGTTAGCCAGCCTCGCCGTCTGGACTAGCTTCCTAGTGGATCGCGGCGATCGGGAGCGCCGTCAAGGGGAAGAAAGCATCAGACGGCTGGCTTCGATTGTCACCTCTTCCAACGACGGGATTATCGGGGAAACTCTAGATGGTGTGGTCACCAGTTGGAACCCGGGGGCGGAAGCAATTTACGGCTACTCGGCGCAGGAGATCATAGGACAATCGATCTCCGTCATCATTCCAATGGATCGTCGCGAAGAATTCGCCACGATCATGGAAAGAATCAAGCAAGATGAGAAGGTCAGCCACTACGAAACGGTATGGGTGCGCAAGGATAGGCAAACCATCCAGGTATCACTCTCGGTCAGTCCGGTAAAAGACAGTGCGGGAAAGATCGTGGGAGTATCCAGCATCGCCCGCGACTTTACGGAGCGCAAACGAGCGGAGGAGAAGGTACGTAAAGCATCGCTCTACGCGCGCAGCCTCATTGAAGCCAGCCTCGACCCTCTGGTCACCATCAGCAAAGATGGCAAGATCATGGACGTCAACCGCGGCACAGAACTGGCCACCGGAATCAGCCGGGAGAAACTGATCGGGAGCGATTTCTCCGACTACTTCACGGAACCGGACAAAGCGCGGCAGGGATACCAGCGAGTGTTCGCCGAAGAGACGGTGCGGGATTACCCGCTAGCGATCCGGCACACCTCCGGTTGTGTGATGGAGGTGTTGTACAACGCCAGCGTGTTCAGGAACGAGTTGGGAGAGATCGAAGGGATTTTTGCGGCGGCGCGCGACGTCACCGAGCAGAAGCGGGCAGAGGAAAAACTGCGTCAAGCTTCGCTCTACGCGCGCAGTCTGATTGAAGCCAGTCTGGACCCGCTGGTGACCATCAGCCGGGAAGGGAAGATTACCGATGTCAACCGGGCCACCGAAGTGGCTACCGGAGTCGAGCGCAAAAAACTCAACGGGAGCGATTTCTGCGCCTACTTCACCCAGCCGGAAAAAGCACGGCAGGGCTACGAGCAGGTGTTTGCCGAAGAGACCGTGCAGGATTACCCATTGGCCATCCGGCACGTATCCGGGCGAGTGATCGACGTGCTGTACAACGCCAGCGTGTTCAGGAACGAGCTGGGAGAGATCGAAGGGGTTTTTGCGGCGGCGCGCGACGTCACCGAGCAGAAGCGGGCAGAGGAAAAACTGCGTCAAGCTTCGCTCTACGCGCGCAGTCTCCTTGAAGCCAGTCTGGACCCGCTGGTGACCATTAGCCGCGAAGGCAAGATCACCGACGTCAATGAAGCTACCGAAAAAGTTACTGGAGTTTCTCGCGACCGCCTGATCGGCAGTGATTTCTCAAACTATTTCACCCAGCCCGAAAAGGCAAGACAAGGCTATGAGCAGGTATTTGCCCGCGGGTCAGTGCGAGATTACGCGCTGGCCATTCGCCACGCTTCCGACAGCGTGACCGATGTGCTATACAACGCGACCCTATTCAGGAGCGAAGGCGGCGAGATCGAGGGTGTCTTTGCGGCGGCCCGCGACGTCACCGATCGTAAGCGAGCGGAGGAGGAAGTTCGCCGCCTCAACGAAGAACTGGAACAGCGCGTCATTCAGCGCACCGCTCAGTTGGAAGCGGCTAATAAAGAACTTGAAGCTTTCACCTACTCCGTCTCGCACGATCTGCGTGCTCCCTTGCGGCATATCAGCGGGTTCTCCAAGATTCTTACC
>QIAS01000421.1 GCA_003225615.1 Acidobacteriota bacterium
CGGGCAACGGGCAGTCGAGGCGATGAACGACGTGGCGATTCCGGATGCGGAGCGCCGGGCACGCGATTACCCTTACCAGCTCTCGGGCGGCATGCGCCAGCGGATCATGATCGCCATGGCCATCGCAAACCGTCCGCAATTGCTGATTGCCGATGAACCCACGACCGCGCTCGACGTTACTATCCAGGCCCAGATCCTTCAGCTTCTCGCGGATCTACGGCAGCGGTTCGGGCTCGCCATGCTCTTCATTTCGCACGACCTGGCGGTGGTTTCCAAGGTCGCGGACCGGATTGCCGTGATGTACGCAGGTGAGTTGGTCGAAACGGGGGGCCGGCAGGAAATTTTCCATTCGCCCGCCCACCCCTATACCCGCGGACTCTTGCAGGCGGTTCCCACGCTCAAGACGGATCGCGGGCGTCCTCTAAGAACCATTGAAGGAGCTGTGCCCTCGCTGCAGGGGCTGCCTGCCGGGTGTTTATTCGAGCCACGCTGTGAATTTCGCATTTCCGATTGCGCGGTTGCTGTTCCTTCCTTGGTCGAAGTTGCTCCTGGGCATTGGGCAAGATGCCCGGTTGTCAACAGGCCTTCGTAGCGGGCGTCGCAGCCGGTGCACACTACGAAGAGTTACCGCTGGGAAGACGCTACTCGGTCTATAATCGCCAGTTTGTCCGGTGCTTAGTGCGCATACTTCTTCTGAGCGACATCCATAGCAACCTTGAGGCGTTGGAGGCGTGTCTCTCGGCCGCTCCGGCCTATGATCGAGTGGTCAATCTGGGCGACGTTGTGGGCTATGGCGGCAGTCCCAACGAAGTGATCGATCGCGCCAAGCAGCTGGGGAATTATTTTGTGCGCGGTAATCATGATAAAGCCGCTGCGGGGCTTATGGAGTTGTCGGATTTCAATCCAATCGCCGGTATGGCTGCGCTTTGGACGCAAAGGCAGCTTACGCCGGAGAATCTCGAGTGGCTCCGCACCTTGCCCCAGGGTCCCATCCGTTTCCCGGATGTTCCCGATGTGCAATTCGTGCATGGTTCGCCGATCGATGAGGATGACTATGTGGTTACGCTTCGTGACGCGCTCGAACCCTTGATGGCATTCTCCGTGACACTCACCTTTTTTGGACATACGCATTTGCAGGGAGGCTTCTCCTTAAATGAGAAGGCGAGCGATACCTTTCGTCCTGCTTACCGCACCGTGGGACAGGCAGAATTCTGCAATTGGCGGCTGGCCAAGGATCATCATTACCTGATCAATCCCGGTTCGGTGGGCCAGCCGCGCGATGGGGACTGGCGGGCGGCCTTTGCGGTTTTTGATTCGGACGCGCTGGCGGTCACTTTCCATCGCACGCCCTATAACCTGAAAAGCGCGCAAGACCGCATTCTGGACGCCAATCTTCCACAGCGACTAGCCAGCCGCCTGGCCGCGGGCCGGTAACCTTCGTTCCGGCCGATTAGCGCGTGAACTCTATTCGCTCTGGAACCGTATCTACACTGGAACAAATTGCTCCTATGCGGAAACAAATCCTGGTCCTTTTTCTTCTATGCGTAGTTTGCCGGGGCGGCGCGGTCGGTAAGCAATCTGATGAGGGCCTCGAAGCCAAGGTAGACGCCTACGTCCAACCCTTCGTCGAAGGCAACAACTTCAGTGGGACGATCCTGATTGCAAAGGGCGGGACAATATTGGTCGACAAGGGATATGGCTTGGCCAACTATGAATTGTTGGTGAGGAACACGCCGCGCACGCGTTTTCACATCGCATCGGTTTCCAAATCATTCACGGCGGTTGCCATTCTTATGCTGCAGGAGCGTGGACTGCTGAACGTTGCCGACCCGCTCTCCAAGTTCATTCCCGAATATCCCGGGGGCCACAAGATCACTATTCATCACCTGCTGACGCACACTTCTGGCATCCCCAATGTAAATAATTTGCCCGGTTATCAGGAAAAATCCTTGTCACGCATGAATCTGGCGGACGTCATCAAAATGTTCGAAGATAAGCCGCCGGAGTTTGAGCCTGGAGCTCGTTTTCAGTATTCCAATTCGAACTACAACCTGCTCGCGTACATCATCGAAAAGGTTTCCGGCAAGAGCTATGGTGAATTCGTGGATGCCAATATTTTTCGTCCGTTGGGCATGCGTGACACGGGTAATGACTCAGGATCCGGTGAACTGATTGCGGACCGGGCCTCGGGCTACGTTCCCGTAGGAATTCGGGACGTCGAAAATGCTCCTTCTCTGAACTGGTCGATCAAGACCGGGAACGGTTCCCTCTATTCCACGGTAGATGATCTCTACAAGTGGGATCGTGCGCTCTACACCGACAAGCTTCTAAGCAGCAGTAGCCGGCAAAAAATGTTCACCGATTATGGGGGCTTTGGATACGGCTGGTTCATCCGAAAACACTCTGGGCGACGGGGGACTGCCATCAATGGACGAAGTCCCGGCTTTACTTCCTCATTGGAGCGCTTCGTTGATGACGACGTTTGCGTCATTCTGGCGGCCAACACCTATTCTGGCATTACTCAATCGATGGCCGACGATTTGGCAGCCCTGGTTTTCAGCGAAAAGTATGAACCGTTGAGTCCCCCGGTTCGGCTTGATCCAACGGTCTTGGACAGCTACACAGGTGAGTATCGATTCGGAGAGGATTTTGTATACAACCCAGGCTCCATAGTGCACGTAGAACGAAAAGCAAACGCGC
>QIAS01000443.1:0-545 GCA_003225615.1 Acidobacteriota bacterium
CGAGGCGCTGCTCCCGCAGCATGTCTGAAAGGGCGTTCACCTCCAGCATGAGCTCTCCCAGAGAGTCGCCCGACCCAGCTCCGCGCACCCGGAAAGAAAAATCTCCCTCACGCAATGCGGACTGCATGTTCGATAGAGTTTGCAGAGGATGAGCAACCGCGGAGCGCACGGAAAAGGCAAAGCCCAGCCATAGAACCGTGATCAGGCCCGTAATCGTCCAACGGGTGCTATCGCTGTAATCGCTGAGCCAAAGCAGAACAATAGAGACGACCAGCCCTGCGGCACCGGCGCCCAGAGCGAGAAGCAGGATTCTGTTCTCGTGATTTAGACGTTTTGATTTCTTGGGGACAACACGCGATTGAGTCCGCTGGCCTGCTGAGGAGGCCGTGGGACGCGGATTCTGGTTAGCTGCCGCCGATTCCATGTTTCTGCAGGCGCCGGTAGAGCGCACTTCGGCTCAGGCCGAGCGCCTCCGCTGCCTGGCTTATGTTACCTCCATACCGGTCAATTGCCTTACGAACCAGCAGGGCCTCCACCTGTTCCAG
>QIAS01000443.1:592-1163 GCA_003225615.1 Acidobacteriota bacterium
ACCGCCTTGCGACAGCAGGACTGCGCGTTCGACTGCATGGTCGAGCTCGCGGACATTTCCCGGCCAGGAGTATTCCAGCATCGTCTGCAGCGCAGCGGGTTCGAAACTGGTGGTCGGTTTGCGATAGCGCTCGGCATAGCGCTTCAGGAAATGCATCGCAAGCACGGGGATGTCGCGGCGACGCTCGCGAAGCGGCGGGATGTGGATCTCGACCGTATTGAGACGGAACAGCAGATCCTGCCGGAACCGGCCGGCAGCGGACTCTTGGTCCAGATTGGCGTTGGTGGCCGAAATGATACGCACATCCACGCGCTGAGTCCGAGAAGAGCCCACGCGTTCCAGTTCGCCGCTTTCGAGAACGCGCAGCAACTTGGCCTGCTGCGCCAGTGGAACGTTGGCGATCTCGTCGAGAAAGAGGGTGCCGCCATGCGCCAGCTCGAAGCGTCCAATGCGGTCGCTCTTGGCGTCGGTGAACGCCCCGCGTACGTGGCCGAACAGCTCGCTTTCAAAGACGCCTTCCGAAAGACCTCCGGTATTCACAGTAACCAGGGGCCTCGATACGCGGTTCGAG
>QIAS01000443.1:1269-3319 GCA_003225615.1 Acidobacteriota bacterium
CCTCCGCGATAAAGGAAGGTGCGCCTTCGGCACGCAGCAGCCGATTCTCCGCTTCAAGGTGCTGGCTGCGGCGGATCGCGCCACTCAACTCGATCTGGTTCCTTAGGACAGCGAGCAAGCGGGCATTTTCCCAGGGCTTTTGAACAAAGTCGCGCGCTCCTCGACGCATAGCTTCAACCGCCAGGTCCACCGTGCCCCAAGCCGTCATAACAATTACCGGCAGCGTGCTGTCGATGGCCTGAATTCGAGAGAGCAGGTCGAGGCCCTCCTGACCTGAGGTAGTGTCGCGGGCGTAGTTCAAGTCGATGAGAACCGCATCGAATTCGCGCGCCTGCAAGGAATCCAGAACTCCAGCGGGAGAGGAGGCGGTGTGGATACCAAAACCTTCCCCCTTGAGCAGAAGCTTCAGCGCTTCCAGTACATCGCGCTGGTCGTCAGCGATAAGAACACGCGCATTGTTGTTGGCCATCATCAGGGCTGTCTGATTTACGAATTCTACGCTGTTCAAAGCCATGATTCGCTTGCGTTAGCTCTTGGGCGGCGGTTCGGTTGGAGAAACCTCAGGTCGCGGCTCAACCCCCGGCAAAGTCGGGACCGCTTGTACGTGACCGCTCTCTGCATCTTGAATCTGGATACCGATACGGGCGAGAGTGAGGCCCGTGACCCGATCGAGTTCTACCCTCGATTTTTCATAAGCGGACATCGCCGATACCAGATTGGACTCGGCTTGCGTCAGGTCCCGCTGGCTCTGCAGAACCTGGTAGCTAGTAGAAGCCCCGAGAGAGTACTTCTTCTGCTCGATTTCCAAAGTTTGCTGAGCCAAGTCGCGCGCTTTTCGAGCTGTATTCACGCGAGCGCGATTCTGTTGTAACGAGAATTGGGCGTTCCGCACCTCGATGCCAATTTGATTCTGCAACTGTTGGAGTCGAAGTTGCGCCTGGCGGTACTCGAGTTGGGATCGTATCTCATCCGCCTGCGCTGCGCGGTTGCGAATCGGTATGCTCACGTTCACTCCCACTCCGTAGTCAGGAAAGTCGTTCCGAAACAAGATCGCGAAGGCGTTGGGAAATCCGGAGCGTGGCACAATGCCGGGCGCGAGGTTGGAGTTATAGGGATTCTGCATGCCGGCCAATCCCGTCGCGCCGTAGAAGCCGATCAAATCCAGCGTAGGCAGCATGGCATTGGCCGCGGCCTTACGCGAGATGTCGCGATTGTGCAAGTCGATGCGAGCCTCGGCCAGTTCAGGCCGGTGAGATAAGGCGTCGGCCATGAGATCCTGGACCGGCGTAACCGGTTCCTGCTCGGGAACGCGCATGGTATCGGTCGGTACGACGGGAGCGGACGAAACGACAGGATCGCTAAGGTCGCGGGTAATCGCGTTCTTGATCAGCAATTCCTGGAGCTGCAATTCATTTTGTGAAAGCAGGAGGTCCTGGTTGCGAGCGGCGACTTCGCTTTCCGCTCGCAGGACTTCAATCGGCGCCATCGCACCGATTTTCACTTGCTGACGATCATCCGACAAAGTTTTTTCCGCTAACGTCAGAGAACGTTCTTTTACCTTCACATCTTCGTAAGCGTTGACCAGGTCCCAGTAAATGTTCTGGATCTGTGAGACCGTGGCAATCACCTGGTTGCGAAATGAAACATCAGATATTTCGCGGTTATTGCGCGCGATTTGGATGAATCGTGTGTTTGGTCCCAGCCCGAAGCCGGAGAGAATCCTTTGGCGTAAGGAGAGCCGGAATCCGGACTGGATTTGGGGGACCAGCGTGCTGGTCAGAGTGTTATCAGTGCCCCGGGTGTTGTCGAACTCCACCGTCATGCTTGTTCCGGAACGAAAAGCCTGCTGGTAATTGAAGTTCGCGGTCCCCAGGTTCTGCTGGAGGAAGGGCACAGCTCCGCTCAGTACATTGCTGGAGAGTGGGAATGTGCCATGCTCGACGCGCAGATTGGCATTGAGGCTAGGATCGTACGACTGAACCGGAGCCCCCACGCCAAGAGTCGATTGCACCAAACCGGACGCTCCTGTGCCCGCGCCGCCGGCACCGCC
>QIAS01000443.1:3333-6106 GCA_003225615.1 Acidobacteriota bacterium
CGGGTGTTCCCTGCACCAATCCAGTTGCGACGCCGCGCACTTCCGCTCCGGATTTAGCGCGCAGCACATCAGTATCGGCGATAACCAGGTTGTAGCGCGCGATGGCGAGATCGAGATTGTTCTCCAATGCGAGCGTGACGGCATCGCTCAGCGAAAGCATCAGCTTGCCGTCTTTCACCAACATCTCCAGCCGCGGGGTATTCCCGAAGCCTGGTTCCGGCACCTGGCGCGCGAGGTAAGGACCGATTGGGTTCGGAAAATGCGCGGCCGGTTTGACAGAGGATTGAAAAGATTGTGCTGCCGCGATTGAGCAGAATAGGAATGTGGCGAAAATGACTTCGGCTCTTACCTTCGGACGTGCTGCGTGGTTTTGATGATTTGAAACGAACGTCAATAGGATCATATGGGTTCCAAAGTTCCCGACTGGCTTCTTATTCATACCGAAGAGCAACTAAGGGATCTACTTTCATCGCCCGCCGTGCAGGCACGTAACCCGCGGTCACTGCGACGACCAGCAGCAGCGCTGCCAAACCAGCAAGGATGCCGAGGTTAAGTGGCACCACACCAAACAGAAAACTGGACATGACGCGAGTGAGCAGGATGGAAATAGGCAAGCCTAGTACCAGCCCAAAGCCGGCGAACCGGAGCGCCTGCCCGACGACCAACTTTAAGACATCGACTGTTCGAGCTCCTAACGCCTGCCTGATGCCGAACTCCTGTGTCCGCTGAGCCACGCTCTCGGCCAACACGCCATACACTCCAAGGGCAGATAAGCTGAGCGCCACGGCGCCGAAGACCATTAACAGAATTCCGATCATACGAACCGGAGACAGCGCGTCGTCGATCAGGCTTTCCATCGGCTGCACATCTTTGAGGGGGACGGTCGTATCGATGCTCTGCACTACCGAGCGCATCTCCGAGACGATGCTGTTGGGATCGGCAGCCGTACGCACCACAACGTTCATAGTTCGGTGTGGCGCTTGCTGGTAAGGCAAATAGATGGTGGGCCTAGGCTTCGGATCCCACCAGTTCTGCTTTACATCGTCAACGATTCCGACAATTGTGATCAGCGGTTCTTTGCTGCCGGACTTACCTAATTTAAGACGCCGCCCTAAAGCATCATGGCCCGGCCAGAAGCGCCTTGCCATACTCTGGCTGATGACGCCAACACGCGGAGATTCGACACCGTCTTGATCAGCGAGCGGTCGTCCCTGCAACACAGGAATGCGGAGCGTATCGAAGAAGCCGCCGCTGGCCGATTCCAGGTCGGCGGTGGGCGCTTCACTTTCCTTCAGTGCCGGCTGGCCCTCGATACTGAACATAGTCTGCAAGTTTTCCACATTACTGGCGGGAACATTGCTGGCGATTCCGAGCGACCGCAATCCCGGTAGGGCCGCCGTGCGCCTGAGCAATTCTTCATAAAACTTTTCCACTTTTGCATTGGGATATGTCTTCTCCGGCAAACCGATCTCAAAGCTCAAGACTCGGGACGGCTGCAATCCCTGGTACACGGTGACCAAATGGGAGAAGCCCTTGATCATTAATCCAGCGCCCACAAGCAGAACCAGGGCGAGCATGATCTGGCCGATGATCAACGAACTGCGCAATCGATCTCTTCCGCGACCGGACGATAACGCCCGGCTGCCTTCCTTCAACGTGTTGTTCAGGTCGAGGTGGGTAGCGCGAAACGCGCTCAAGGCGCCGAAGATGCATCCAACCAACACCGTCAGCAGCAGCGCGAAGGTGAGCACATGGCCATCCACGCGAATATCACTCCATCCAGCGATCCATTTCGTCATGCCCGGGGGAAGGCTGGCGCGGATCAGGTTGATGCTCCAGAATGACGTGGCCACAGCCAAGGCACCGGCTATTAGCGAGAGCAGCACGGTTTCGCTAAGCAGAGTTTGCGCGAGGCGGTTCCATTTGGCGCCGAGCGCGGTGCGAATCGCGAGTTCGCGCTGTCGACCGATGAGCTTGGCAAATAGCAGATTCACCAGGTTGGCGCAAGTCAGGAGCAAAACAAAAATAGCCGCAGCCTGGACCGTCAAGAACATGGGAGCGGTGTACTGGTACTGCATCTCGCGCAGGCGCATGAGGCTGATGTTTCGGTTTGAGTTGGTAGCCGGAAATTCTTGCGAGAGCCGTGCGGCAAAGGCCTGCAATTCCGAGCGCGCTTGCGCGACGGATGTGCCCGACGCCAACCGCGCCACCACATGGAGCGACAATTGGTTTCGCTCGATTTGTTCCTCCGGACGAAGCACCAACGGGACCCACACGTCCATTCCGACTGGGAAATTGAACTTTTCCGGCAGGATGCCGATCACCACACGAGCCTGTCCATTCACCTGGACCGCTCGGCCTATCACATTGGGATCGCCTCCGAAGCGGCGCACCCAGTAGCGGTGATTCAAGACAATTACCTGGTCTCGACCTTGCTGGTCTTCATCCGGCGAGAAGGTTCGGCCCGAGGCGGCATTGACTCCGAGGAGCTGAAACAAGTTGCTGGAAACGGCTGCTCCTTCTACCCCTTCGGTCTCCCCCTCGGTGAAAACCAGGTTTGCGTAACGGTAGGCGGCAACTCCGTCCAGACTGTGAGTTTGCCTGGTCAAGTCGATATAGTCGGCAGGGGCAAAGCGGTTTGTATCTTCTCCTTGAGTGTCACGAACTTCGCTAGGGAGCACGAGCCGATCCAGATATGGGAACGGAAAGGGATGCAGCAGGAGCGCATTGACTGTACTGAAAGTAGCCGTATTTGCACCGATGCCCAGTGCCA
>QIAS01000444.1 GCA_003225615.1 Acidobacteriota bacterium
CGCGTTCTCTAGTCGCAGCGTGGCAGGCTCGCTTAAGAATGACCTGAGTGGGCTTGTAGGAGAGAAAGGTCAACCGTCAGCTTTTGGCAGGGCTCAGTGGTAATGAGAATCAAATTCAACATTGACCATTATCTCCGTCTCAGAGTCTGAAGGAGCATAGCGCCATCTTTTTACCGCACGAGAGGCGGCATCCACCAGGATTGGGTTTCCCCCAATCGGAGTCACTGTGTCCACGAGGCCTCGCGGGGAGATCGTCACATCCAGCCGCACTAACCCGCCAATTCCAGCTCGCTTCAGGTCCCACGGGTATTCAGGCTCTACTCTGTAGACTAGCTTTCTTCCCGGCTTTTCATTCTTCGCGGACTTCTCGGGTTTTTCCGCTTGAAGTGTAGTAATGAGAACTGGAGTCGTGGAAATCACACACACGAGAAGCACCCAGCAAAGCGCCTTTACAGCACAATGCCTCGCCAGCACGCGAGTCGTTTGTAGAGCATCCATAACAAGAAGTCTTGAGCTGAACTTGGGCCCGCCTACCGAACTGTGACGCCATCCCAAAATCAGGAAAGTGTTAGGGGAGCTTACCGCGATTGAGGACGATATTGCACGCTACGTCCTGACCTTATAATGACGAAGGTAACTACACGAAGCGACTCAGACGAACTAACGGCATGCGATAGACGTAGACAACGAAAACGACGTCAATCGAACCAGCGCCCCGGGAAGGCGGTCCTGTCTCGTAGCGGATTTACCGCGACTCGGAAACGGCGGTATGAGGAAAGCTACTTTGCTACGAACGTGTAAGTGTGGGTACCCGTCTGCCCTTGAAAATTCAAGGTCATAAGGTTGACGTCCTGGCCCCCGCGATTAGCGACGATGAGAACCGTCACAATGCCCTTCGCCTCGCCAGCTAGTTCCACGGTCAACTGGTTTTTGCCCTGGACTGCTTGAAGCGGTACGTCCACGGTCTGATCCCACTGTCCCAGCCATTCTCCATTGACCGTGATCGTGACTGGCACCTGGGCGTAGTTAGTCATTCTCATTCTGTGCTTTTCGGTTGCGGCTGGCCCGCCCTTCCCTGCAACCGGACCCGCGCTCGCCTGCGCGTCGGCTGGGGGCTGAGCTGGCGTAGATGGACTCGGCGCCGGCCCTGCCTGTGTCTGAGACCCAGTCTGTTGCGGCTGGGCTGAGGAGTTGGGCTGCCCTTCTTGCTTCTTCGAAGCTGCACCGGAGCAGCCGAGCATCACCAACGAAAGCAGCAGAAGTATGAACAGCTGGGCATTCAATCTCCGCACATAAACCTCCGTCAATCGAGATGGGTCAGAGCAGACTCTCCGCCCCTCCTGAGGAAAGGGATTATAGGTCCGCCCGACTCACCCGCAGCACTTTTTTGTCAGTTACAGGGGAAGATCGGCGTAGGCGGTCCACCGGCAACCAGCTTGTTGTACACCGTGAAATTATCCAGAACGTATTGTCCGTTTATGAGCTTGCCGTGATCCCACCTCACCAGCCCGTAGCGCTGGCTCAGATAAAACTGCTCGCGGTCGGCGCAATTGCCGTAATTGGCGTCGCAGTCGTAGCGATAGCTGACGATCAGCGTGTCCATGTTGGCTGGCAAGTCGCCCCCAAAGCTCATCTTGAAAGGTCCCCAAACATCGTTCACCATCGTGCCCAGGTTGCTCACCGTTGTGGTAGCACAACGATTAACGGTGTCGAAAGATGTGTCTTTACTCTTGATTGAAGTTCCCGGTTGCGACTGGCCACCTTTCGCGCAACGCGAAGTCAACGGCATATTGGTGTTCTTGTCCGACTTCTTGAAAGTATGCGGATCGTTCCAGTCCTGTTCCGTGACCCACAGGTAGATATTGCTCTTATCAGTCAGTTGAATATCCCACGGATAACCACTCGCGCTCTTGATCCAGAAAAATTTATCCTTCTGTACGACGGTATAGAGCGGATTGGCATTGCCCTCCATGTGAAAGCCGGCAGCCAGGTCGGGATCCAGCGTAGCCCAGTCCAACATGTCGAATTCTCCCGGTCCACACTGCGTAGTCGCCGCCGTAGAGCCTGAACTTGATCCCGATCCCGTAGCGCCTGGCGCTGCATTACCCAGCCCCGACGGCATCGGCGACATTTGCTTTGTAGCAGCCCCGCAGCCAAATAGCGCAAGGCACAAAATAATAATAATGAATACGGATTTCAAAAAAATTCTCCTTGGATTTTGAATGGCGCCTGAGTCGATTCTCAAGCTGCTGGCAAAGCACAGAGGTCAGTGCTCGACTAACTTCGCCACCCGCTGTGGAAGTGTTTGCGGAAACGCAATCGACCGGTGGGGGACGCTCTATGCGGCTAAAAATGTAGATCGATCTGAATTGAATCCAGTCTAGGGGGGACTCCAGCCACTCTCAATCGGTCAACTCTCCTATTTGGAGAGAATTGTTGAAGAAAGGTAAACCTAACCAGGAAGGCCATTTACTCGCGTGTCATAAGGGCAACGCCTTAGTTTCCCTACAGCTTCTATAGGAAAGCACCCGTGCAGACAGAACTGTTTTGAAGAGTTTTCTACGATCCGGCGAGAAACTCGGCAGTTACTAGCAACCCGGAAGGGTACTAGGGCTATGCTCTGAACCGTGCATTTTCTTAATGAATGACTCCAGCCGCTTCCAGTCTTCCACCGTGGTGCCGTTGGTGAACTGTATCCCCAAGCCGCCGGCATCGCGCCGGCGTACGATGCCCCAAACATCGGCATGGATCTCGCCGATGTGAAGGGCCACCCGAACCCTGGCATGGTCCGGAATTTGGCGAGGCGTTTCCAAGTAGCAGCCACTCAAACTGATATTTCTAAGTTGAGCTAACACGGCGGCTCCACTCGCTTCCCGAACCATGACGGTAGCAGCGAGCGCAAATCGCGGATGCACGGTGATGCTTTTTGTACTCATGATTGGTAAGGGGCAGCTATGACCCTATCGAGTTAAACGTCGACCGGGCAAATTACGTTAGTCACGCGGGGATGTCCAGGGCTACCCATCATGGCACCCGACCCTTCACGCTGGTTCTTAGAAGCGCGTCCAGATCTCGCACCAAGGCATGTCAAAGCCTACTATTTCAGGCCAAAGACGGTCACGCGTCCTTCGCCGCCGACGTACACCTTGCCATTCACTACCACGGGCACCGTGAACACCACGCCGCGTCCGATAGAGTCAGCGGTTGAGGTGCTGGCGTAAAGCTGGTCCGACAAGTCCATGGCTAGGTAGGCGCGTAGGATGGTCTGGTGCGTGTCTGTGGCGAACTCGGCGACCCAGAGAATAGCGTTGCTGGTTCCATTGGCAGAGATCACTGAGGTGGCACCGCGGGTCTGGAAGCTATTGGTGGTGTGCGAGGCCAGCGTGAGGCTGCCATCGTCGGCAATGGTGTAGCGCTTCAGGGTAGTATTCGCCGGCCCCACGTACGCCGATTCATTGAAGTAGGAGATGCTGCCATAAATGCGGTTGGTCGTGGGACCGTCGGGCGATAATCCTCCGCTGGTTTCGCAGGCGATGGAGTTGATGAGGACCCAGTCAATGATCTGGCTATCGGAGTCGGTGCGATAGTGGCCCATAGAGTTGCGGTCTACCACGTAGACGCGACCCTCCTTGCTCGGAACAATCAGCAACTGGTGCGTGAACATGCCGTCAGGCAGCAGGGTGGGGCCGCCGGCGCCGAGATCGAGGTCGTCGGTATTGAGACAGTTCTGGTTAAACGGGGTAAACCAGTCAAGAATCGTGAACGAGCCGTTCGCCAGCTTTAG
>QIAS01000445.1 GCA_003225615.1 Acidobacteriota bacterium
AATCTTATTGCGCGCGGGACCGTCGGCGTCGGGAGGAACGATATCGAAGAGATAGCTGGGGACTCCGGCGTTGGCAAAGTGGGCGGCAATGCGGGCACCCATGGTGCCGGCGCCGAGAACGGCGACTTTATGAATGCGTTTCATAGGGAGCTCAGGAGAAATTTACCACTTTAGATTGTAGTTGCATGAGCGGGGAGAAATTTATTGTGATCAGCCAATTTTGTATTGCCAATTCAGGACGAAGAATGACGAAGCAATTCCTCAAGACGGAATCGTCACGGTATTTTGTCGATGGCCCAATCGTTCTTTCCGCTGCGGATGACAACTAGCCGTGATGAACGTGGGCGCGGAGATTTCGGCTGGCCCGAGTTGAACAGGGTCACGCGAAAAATGTAACAGCCCTGCCTGAGTTTTTTGCCGGAGCTGATCTCGTAGGCCTGTTCGGTTCGGGTTGCTGGGGTGAAGAAGGCGTTTAGACGTTCTTCTTTTGTATGTTGCTTTACTTTGTCGGTGAGCAGGAGAATTGCGGTTTCATGATCCTGGTTTTGCCAGGCGGAGAGGAAGCGGTTGGCGGCGGCCAGCGCCGCGATGTAATCCTGGTCGACACGCACTGAAGCGGATCGGCCGCCCGCGGCAAGCGGCGGGCCGAGCGCCACGAAGATCAGGAGCAGCAGCCAAACAGAAATCGTTTTCAACAGCTGCATTTGAAGCGGCACGCTTCCATTCTTAACTGCGGAGCGGCGCAAAGGGAAGTTCCCGGCTGTAACCACTCAGATACCGCCGTGGGCTGACTTCTCGTCTACCTTTAAGATTACAGCGTGGGGCGATCACGGAAATGGCTGCCGTGGGGTTTGGTTGTAGTTGGGGTTAGTGTGTGCGCACTTTACTGGTGGCGTGCGGGCGGAAGCGAAACGCTGCAGCAGTTGTTGACCCCGCGTTTTCAGGTAGTCAGCATTGATTTCTCCGAGCAGCGGATGGTGTTGCGGCAATCCAATCGTACTTACACGGTCAACTGCGACGATGCCTGCCGGGACTTTGCAGTGGGGCGGAGTTATCGCGCCATGGATCGTGGCAGCGATTTGGAGATCAGAGTTGGGGGTCAGCGGATTCGCTGCCCAATCATCAAGATTGAAGTCAGGTTTGATGTGCGTCCGGGGGGCGTGGGGTGAGCTCGAAAAGCGGGCAAAAACACAGCAGGCGCGTACCGTATTAGATGTGGGGTGAGGATGGCAACGGCACGCGCCCTATTAAGTTAATTAATCGTACTCCCGGCGGGAGGGGTGTCAAGAAAAATTAATTACGCGTGCGCGCGAGATGGATTAAGCGTTCACAGAAAGATTTCTGGGCGCAAGGACGTAGATCACGGTTGCGTGTGATAGCACAAAGAAGAATAGTGAACCTTCGTGTACCTTTGTGTCCTTGGTACTGAAAAAAGCTTGAACCACCAAGGACACGAAGGATCACGAAGGAGACACGGGAGTGAGAAATCTAGGCTCAGGAAATTATTCTTGCGAGCATGAATGCGGCAGCGGCCGCGACGCCGCCGATGACCAGTGTTTGTAGTGCGCTGCGGAGCGGCCTGGCTCCCGTGTAGCGTCCCTTGATATATCCGAAGATGGCGAGTGCCGCCAGGGTGACTGCGGCGGAGACCAGCAAGCCGCGGTTGACGGTGGAGAGCACCATGTAAGGCGTAAGCGGAATGAAGCCTCCGGCAATGTAGGCGCCTGCGATGGTGGCGGCGCTGGTGAGGGCACGGCGTGGATCGGGTTCTTCGAGGCCAAGTTCGAACCGCATCATGAAGTCGACCCAGGCGTCGGGACGGCGGCTGAGGGCTTCTACTACGGGCGTGCTCTCCTGTTGGGTGAGTCCGTAAGCCTGAAATACGCGGCCGACCTCGGCCATTTCTTCTTCCGGAATTTCCTTGATTTCGCGCTGCTCGCGCAGACGCTCCTGCTCATAATGTTCAGCGTCGCTGCGGGCGGCGAGATAGCCGCCGAGCCCCATGGCGATCGAGCCGGCAGCGATTTCCGCCAATCCGCCGATGACGATAAGACGAGTTTGCTGCACGGCGCCGGACAAACCGGCCGCCAGGGCGAACGGAACTGTCAGCCCATCGGACATTCCAATCACAATGTCGCGTACAAAGTTGCCGGCGGTGAAATGTTTTTCAAGATGCTGGGCTTGCGCCATTGGGTGTCAAACCTCCGCGTGGGATTCGAGATATTCCTGGGCCAGGCGAACGACTTTGCGCTCGTTGCTGTAACTCAATTTTGTGGCCGCTTCTTCCAGCGGAATCCAGAGCGCGCGCTTGACCTCGATGCGCATTTCGGGAGCTATGTCATCAATGCGGCCGGAGTGGTAACGCAGCAGATAAAAGCTGACGATTTTGAAAACGCGCTCGCCATCTCCCCAGGTGCGGACGTAAACGTACTTGATGTCGGCAAGTTTGGTGATGGGAATGGCAGTAATGCCGGTTTCTTCGCGGACCTCGCGAAGGGCCGTCTGGTCGGGCTTTTCGCCCGGGTCAACCAGACCTTTTGGCAAGGCAAATAACACTTTTTGTGATTTTGACCGGGCACCTGGGGAGGGGGGAGCGGCCTCTTTTTGGGGCTCGATTACTGCTACGTACCAGGCGTTTTCCATGCGTCTGAGTACTACCCCGCCGGCAGAGATCTCACGGACCATCGCCCACAACTTAGCAGGATTA
>QIAS01000446.1 GCA_003225615.1 Acidobacteriota bacterium
CAAAAGTGTGATAGTCGCGCTTATCCAGCTTCGCCGCCAAAGCCGTCCCAATCCCAATCGACAATCCCTGCCCCAGCGAACCCGTCGAAGCCTCCAGAACCGGCAGCATGCGTTTATCCGGATGCCCCTGCAGAGGCGACCCCAGCTTGCGCAGTGTGCTCAGCAGCGCCGGATCGATATACCCAGCCTCCGCATAGGTGGCATAAAGAGCCGGACAACCATGCCCCTTGGAAAGAATGAACCGGTCCCGGTCCGCCCAATTAGGGTTTTTCGGATCGTGCCGCATCACCCGGAAATAAAGCGCGGCCAGCAGCTCGACCTCCGAGAGCGAACCTCCGGGATGCCCGCTGCCTGCCGCGCCAATCATTTTGATGATCTCAATCCGCATCCGTTTAGCGATGCGTTTCAGATCATCCAGTGACTTCGAATTGTGATCGCTCATTTCTCTCCCACCGCGGCCGCGGTGCGATGATTCCGGGAAGCGGATTGAGGCCGGCGCGAAGGCACGCCAGAGTTTGACGCAGAAGCCTTCTGGCGCGCCGCCCGCACCAGGTACTTGCCAGGCCCAGCCAGAAATCGCGCGAGTGCGCTGGCCACATTCTCCAGCAGCACCCGATCCTCCGGGCCAAATGGAAACTGCTTGTCGCTTTCCGCCGCCAGCACGCCAATCTCGCGGGAGCCCAGTTTCATGGTAATCAGCATCGCCGAGCGCGACTGCGGCAGTGTCGTGGTATTCAGGCGTGCATCCCCGCTGCTGCCGAGCAACTGTTGCTCCTTCTCGCCGACCGTGAGGTAAATCCCCGCCCAGGAATAATGCCGGCCCTCACTCAGTATTTCGATGACGCGGTCCAGCGGTGAACAACCAAAGGCAGGTTTATTTTCAGAAAGTACCTTCTCGATTTGGGCAAGCAGTTCGCGGGCCGGGCGATAAGTTTTCAATCGCAGATCCTGGTTGGAAGATTAAGGGAGTCGCCGACAGTGTAACCGCAGTGCTACAGGGGGTCAACGCGAGATTTTGTCGGGTACGGACGGTGCCGCCATCTGGAAGGAAGCCGGATAGGGACGCATGGGGAAGAACTCCCACAAAACGAAAACGCCCCAGACAATTAAGTCATGGGACGTTCGTCGAACAGCCCTCCCCCGAAGTCTGCTCGTAATTAATCTAACTCTAGAGTTCGAGAGTGTATATGGCTCTAATGGGCTATATGGAAATTGAGGTCCCGAGAAACAAACCCGCCAGCTTTGGCCGGCCCTCACCGACGCACCGTTGCGCACGCCGCCTCGAAATCTGAATATGGGCCCTGAACCAGAGTGACGGGAACGATCTCGGTCGAGTAAGGGCGATTGCGGTCATGACCCCGGTAAACGCTACCGTCGGGCTCAAATGCGTTGGAAATGCTGCCGTGATCATCCATCACCAGGTTAGGATTTCGCCAGTGGCCGCGAAAGTCGAGACTGGGACGATGGTCGGCAGTGAATTGCCCATACCAGAGTGGCCAGTAATTCATGTACAAATGAATCGCTTCTCCATCGGTAGACAGGTTCAGATGCGGTCTCATGTCGCCGCCCAAATGCATGTGCAATCGCTCCCCGCGCGGAGTGCACAAATAAGCCATGCCGGTCAGATTCGAGTGCGGGATCATCCGGCTTCCGCGTGTCGTGGGCTCAAACCGCACAAACAAAACATAATCGCCGCTCTTGGCATGCAACTTTCCCCAACCGTTCCAATACGGATAAATGTGGAATGTTCCGCCAAGATAAAAGGCCCACGGATAGAAAACCGCAGTCAGTGCCATCATAAGAGCTACACCCAGGGCCAAAATTAGGGGCACCTGCCAAAGGCATCCGAGACATCCCCTGCGCGGCTTCTTCTGCGCCCGACCCTCCGCCAATATCTCTGGAGAAAACATGAAGGGGTGAAACGAAGGACCGTCATGATACCTCATCTCGCTCGGCCCTGGCTGCTGGACCCGGTCAATGAGTGAAATCGCAAACTTCACCACCCGCTGCATAGCCTTCGTTTTGCCGACCATCCTGGATTTGGCCGTTCGCGGGCTGGTCGGCCTGAACTCCCATCAAGGGAAGATGACTCGCTTGCGCCACTCGGTCAGAAGATCCTCGGCACCAACTTTCGCTCCCAAGCACTAGAACTCTCGCGCTCCCACTCCTCGTATACTCAAGAGAGTCTGACTCGACACGATCTGGCGCTGATCGTCGGGGAACGAGTATGAGGAGCGTTCTAACGATGGAACGGATTGAAGAGGAGTCGCCGCGTCTCAAGGCCAGGATTACCGGTGGGTTTTATCTCCTCACCATACTGACGGGTATATTCGCCCAGGGTTTCGTCAGCGGAAGGCTTGTTGTAGACGGCGACGCTGCGGCCACGGCGACCAACATCCTGACGCACAAGACTCTGTTTCAGTGGGGTTTCACGGTCTACCTCATCGAAATGGCCTGCCAAATTGCTGTCACAGCTCTCTTTTATGATCTGCTTAAGCCGCCGGGCAGGAGCATCTCTTTAGTTGCAGCGTTCTTGGGCCTCGCGGGTTGCGTGATCAAGACCTTTAGCCGCCTCTTTTACATCGCTCCCTTGTTCGTCTTAGGAGGCGCACACTACTTGACTGTCTTTAGCCCGGAACAGTTGCAGGCGCTGGCGCTTCTCTTTCTCAAGGTGAATGACCGGGGTGCCG
>QIAS01000387.1 GCA_003225615.1 Acidobacteriota bacterium
CAGCATCTCGACTATGCCAACCGCAAGCAGCACATTCGTGAAATCGCCGAGTGGTTCCGCACCAGCGGCATTCCGTTGAATTCCGTGCACTCTCCCCTGTATGCCGACTACGACTGGGGACGCACTGGCGCGCCGCCCGTGAATGTCGCCTCCACCGACCGCGCGGGCCGCATCGAGGCCATGGACGAAGTGAAGCGCGCACTGGAAATTGCCGAGCAGATTCCATTTCGTTTTCTGGTACAGCACATCGGCACGAGCAATGAAACGTTCAGCGATCACAAATTCGAGGCAGCCATGACCTCCATCGAACACTTGCGCGCGTTTGCCAAACCGCTGGGGGTGCGGATTCTGCTGGAGAATATTCCTAACGAGCTCTCCACACCTGACAAATTGATTGAGTTCATCCATGCGTCGCATTTTGACGATGTTGGCGTGTGCTTCGATCTGGGCCATGCCCACATGATGAGCAGCGTGGCGGAAGCGTTCGAGATCCTAAAACCGCAAATCCGCTCCACCCACGTGCACGACAACGCCAAAGATAAAGACTCGCACCTGTGGCCGGGAAGGGGGTCAATCGACTGGAAGGAAGCTGTCGAGTTGCTGCGCTCGGCTCCGCACACTCCGCCGCTGCTGCTCGAGATTGAGGGAGAAGAAAAGGCCAACCCTGTGGATGGCATGGCGGAAGCTTACCGCAAGCTGGAAACAGCCTAGTCAGGCTACGCAACGGCACTGAAATAGAAAGGCGTGATTTGCGTTCCAATTCTCGATCGCCAATTTTGCACACATGTTTCTGGCGCGAGAAAATTGGCAATTGAAAATTGAAAATTGAAAATGATGTCCGCTCCTGTAAGCACCATCGCCGAAATCGGAAAACACGAAGGCCAGACCGTTACCATCCGCGGCTGGCTGTACAACCAGCGCGAGAGCGGGAAACTGCTCTTCCCCATTTTTCGCGACGGTTCCGGCACGATTCAAGGTGTGGTGCCCAAGAACGCGGTAGCACCCGAAGTCTTTGATGCCGTGAAGGGCCTCACCCAGGAATCGAGTGTGATCGTCGAGGGGAAAGTGCGGGCCGATAAGCGTGCCCCTGGCGGGTACGAACTTGACGTTGTGAATGTGCAGGTCTTGCAAAAGGTCGCGGACTCCGATCCGTATCCGATTACGCCCAAAGAACACGGCGTGGACTTCCTTATGGAGCATCGCCACCTCTGGGTGCGCTCGCTCAGGCAGGCGGCGATTCTGCGGGTGCGCGCCGAAATCATCAAAGCCGCACGGGATTTTTTCGACGAACGTGAATTCACGTTAACCGACCCACCGATTATTACGCCCGCAGCCTGCGAGGGTACTACTACGCTGTTTCCCGTGGATTATTTCGAAGACCAGGCTTACCTGACGCAGTCCGGGCAGCTTTACATCGAAGCGACGGCCATGGCGCTGGGCAAGGTCTACTCGTTCGGCCCCACATTCCGCGCCGAGAAATCCAAGACGCGTCGTCACCTGACCGAATTCTGGATGGTCGAGCCGGAAATTGCTTATGCCACGCTCGATGACCTGATGGACTTGGCCGAGGGGCTGATTTCTTTCGTCGTAAAGCGGTGCCTCGACAAGAGGCGCGTCGATTTGCAGACCATTGGGCGGGACGTTTCGAAGCTCGAGAAGATTGTGCCGCCATTTCCCCGCATTACTTACGACGAAGCGGTGAAACTTCTCCAGGAAGGCCATGCCAAGGGCGAACTCGAAACAAAGTTTGAATGGGGAGGCGATCTCGGTTCACCGGACGAGACTTACCTTTCATCAAAGTTTGAGAAGCCGGTAATGGTGCATCGCTATCCCGCGAGCGTGAAAGCGTTTTACATGGAGCCGGATCCGCAAAGGCCCGAACTCGCCTTATGCGTGGATGTCCTCGCCCCTGAGGGCTACGGAGAAATCATTGGCGGCTCGCAGCGCACGGCATCCTACGATCTGCTGTTGAAGCGCATTCGCGAACACAATCTGCCGGAAGAAGCATTCAAGTGGTATCTCGACCTCCGCAAGTACGGCAGCGTGCCGCACAGCGGCTTCGGCATGGGCATTGAACGGGCGGTGGCGTGGATTTGTGGGTTGGAGCACGTGCGGGAGACGATTCCGTTCCCGCGGATGCTATACAGATTGTATCCGTGATTTTCGATGGTCAATTGCCAATTTGCAATTTAGAAAGCCGTGATTTTCAATTGGCAATCGGCAATTGAAAATTGGAAATTCCAGAATTGTCGCAAGTTAGCCGTTAAGCACGACTGCTATGGAAACAACCAAGCAAGACAAACCGACGGTCACTGCGCTGCCCTACTCCAACATCACTCCTCGCAAAATCCGGGTAATCGGCGTGCCGCTTGACCTCGGCCAGTCCCGCCGCGGCGTGGACATGGGGCCGTCTGCCGTCCGCGTGGCCGGTCTTGAGGCACGATTGGAAGCGCTAGGGCACGTCGTTGAGGATGCCGGCAATATCGCCGTTGCTATTGCGGAGCAGAAAAAAGAGGGCGATCCCCATGCCAAATATCTCAAAGAAATCACCGCGACCTGCACCAAGCATGCGGAACTGGTGCTGAAAACTCTCGAAGCCGGCAAAGTGCCCATAGTCCTAGGCGGAGATCACTCGGTTGCAGCGGGCACCGTGGCCGGAGTCGCGGAATTCCATCGCCGCCAGAACCAGAAGATCGGCCTCCTCTGGATTGACGCTCACTCCGACATTAATACCCCCGACAGTTCGCCCAGCGGCAACGTCCATGGCATGCCTCTGGCTGCCATCATGGGATTGGGGCCGCCCGAATTGTCCAACATCTTCAACTTTTCGCCCAAGGTGAATCCCGAAAATTGCGTACTGGTCGGGGTACGCGATATAGACGCCATCGAGAAAGAAAACATCCGCCGCGCCGGAGTGGAAGTCTTCACCATGCGCGACATTGACGAGCGCGGCATGCGCGCGGTTATTGAAGAAGCGCTGCGCATGGCCGGAAGAGGCACCGCCGGATATCACGTCTCCCTCGACATGGATTGGATCGATCCCGAAGACGCCCCCGGGGTGGGAACGCCCGTCCGCGGCGGCGCTACCTATCGGGAAGCCCACCTCGCCATGGAAATCATCGCGGATCACGCCCGTATGCTGGGCTTCGAAATTGTGGAAGTGAATCCGGTAATCGACGAGCATAACCGCACCGCCGATTTGGCGGTGGAACTGACGCTGTCAGCCTTTGGAAAAAAGATTCTTTAAGGGCCGCCCGAGTCCCCCGAATCTCGCCAGCCCGATAGGGCGGAATTCATTAGGCCAGCGCGTAAGCGCTGGGTCGCCCCCGAAAAATGATCGAGCCCCGTAGGGGCGGCACCCTGTAGTGCTAACCCACCTGTACCCAAACGGTCATCCCTTCAAGGTTGACGGAAGCGCCGCGCTTCTCCAGACTTGTGGAGCATGAAAAAGCTTCGCGTCGGAATCTTGTTCGGCGGGCGCAGCGGCGAGCACGAAGTCTCTCTGCTTTCCGCAGCCTCGGTTCTCAAAGCCATCGACCAGAATAAATTCGAAGTAGTACCCATCGGCATCACTAAGGAAGGCCGCTGGCTCACCTCAGGCGAGGCCGAGCGGTTGCTGCAAGGCAAGCCAGTCGAAGAAGCACGCCATCTCCGCGCTGGGGATCCCGAAGCGACTCCCGGCGCCGCAGTGCTGGCCAGGGGCGAAGCCGTGGTTGTCCCGCCCGAACCAGCGCACCGCCAGCAGGGCATGATTCCGTTCCAGACGTCAATGCTAGCGCGCCGGGCCGCCGATCGCGCCATTAATGTAGATGTAATCTTTCCTGTCCTGCATGGAACCTTCGGCGAAGATGGCACCATACAAGGGCTGCTTGAACTTGCTGATATTCCTTACGTCGGGGCTGGCGTGCTGGGGTCAGCCGCCGGCATGGACAAGGATGTAATGAAGGCGTTGTTTCGCAACGCCGAGCTACCCATTGTGAAGCACGTGACCATCCTCCGCGGCGACTGGGAAACCGATCCCAGGAAAGCGGAGAAACTCGTAGAGAAAAATTTGAAATACCCCGTCTTCGTAAAGCCCGCCAACCTGGGCTCGTCGGTCGGAATTTCCAAGGCGCACAATCGCAAAGAGCTTGGTCCGGCAATCTACGAAGCCGCCAAGTTCGATCGCAAGATCGTCATCGAAGAAGGGGTAGGCGGAAAGAAACGCAAAGCCCGCGAAATCGAGTGCTCCGTCCTGGGCAACGACCGCCCGCAAGCCTCAGTACCCGGCGAAATCGTTCCCGGCAAGGAATTCTACGACTACACCGCCAAGTACCTTGACGAAGGCTCGCAACTCATCATCCCCGCCAAACTGACGAAATCCAAGACCAAGAAAGTTCAGGAACTCGCCATCAAAGCATTTCAGGCCGTCGACTGCTCCGGCCTGGCGCGCGTCGATTTCCTGATGGATCCCAAGAACCGCAAGCTCTATGTGAACGAGATCAACACCATGCCTGGTTTCACCGCCATCAGCATGTATCCCAAGCTGTGGGCGGCATCGGGCCTGGCTTATCCCGACCTGATCGAAAAGCTGATTCAGCTTGGCCTGGACCGGCATGCCGAAAAGAAGAAGAACCAGTACAACCGGTAGGCAATTGTTGATTCTTGATTGTTGAATGAAAACCCAAACGCTCAGCAGCCGTTCATTCAACAATCAAAAATCAACAATCAACAATTCATCGAGCCCCGCCCGACCGCGCTCGCGCCCTCCCTTGACACACCCCCCTGTGACAAGTAGCATTACCTCTACAAGTCCGCTCTTCGGAGCAGACCTGGATTTCATGCAGAGTGGCTGAGGGACGAGCCCTGCGACGCCACGGCAACCGGATCGGGCGCAAGCCCATCGTCAGGTGCCAACTCTCGACCCGGAAACGGGGAACATGAGATTCGGGGTGCAGCGTATTCGCATTCCGCAGCCTCTTTTCCTTTGATCCGGAAAAGAGGTTTCCGTTTTTTAGGGACTCTTTTCCAGGCTCGTCCCCCGGCTACTTTGAAGAAGAGAGTAGCTGATGACCCGATACGAACTACGCTGCCGTGAATGCGGCAAGACCTGGGGAAACCAGCCCCGCTCCATCTGCGACGATTGCTTCTCTCCCCTCGAAGTTACCTACGACTACGACGCCGTACGCGCCCACCTCACGCGCGAGCGCATTGCCCAGCGCCCGCCCAACATGTGGCGCTACGCGGAACTGCTGCCTCTGCCGGAGAACTACCATCCCAGTTTGCCGGTGGGGTTCACGCCGCTGGTCAGCGCGCCAAATTTAGGCAAGCAGCTAGGCGCGAAGAGGCTCTGCATTAAGAACGATGCCGTCTGCCTGCCCACGCTGAGCTTTAAAGATCGCGTTGTGGCGGTCGCCCTCGCCAACGCGCGCAGCTTCGGATTCGATACGGTCGCGTGTTCGTCCACGGGAAATCTCGCCAACTCGGTGGCGGCGCAGGCGGCGCGTGAAGGATTTAAGGCGTGGATATTCATCCCCGCCGATCTCGAACCGGCGAAAATTCTCGGCACCCAGGTCTATGGAGCGCGATTAGTTCCCATTGCCGGCAGCTACGACCAGGTCAATCGTCTGTGCTCGCAAATTGCTGACGAGCATCGGTGGGGTTTTGTGAACGTCAACCTGCGTCCTTACTATGCCGAAGGCTCGAAGACCGTAGGTTTCGAAATCGCCGAACAACTCGGCTGGCGGCTGCCGGATAACATTGTTGTTCCCATGGCCGGCGGATCGCTCATCACGAAAATTAAGAAAGCCTTTGACGAACTGGTCCAACTCGGCTTGGTAGATGCCAAGCCGGTGAAGTTCTTTGGAGCGCAAGCGACCGGCTGCTCCCCAATTTCCACCGCGGTGAAGGCAGGCGAATCCGAATTTCAGCCGCAAAGGCCTGCTACGATCGCCCGCTCTCTGGCTATTGGCAATCCCGCCGACGGCCACTATGCAATTAAGGCGATCACAAAGAGCGGCGGCTGGGCCGAAGATGTCGCGGACACCGAACTCGTGGAGTCTATCCAACTGCTCGCCGAAACCGAGGGCATCTTCACCGAAACCGCAGGAGGCGTGACGGTGGGTACCGCCCGCAAGCTCTATCAGCAGGGCCGGATCAGCCCGGAAGAGACCACGGTTCTCTGCATCACCGGCAACGGCCTGAAAACGACCGATGCCCTCGCCGGCAGCTACGAAACCGCGTCAGCGATTTTGCCCAAGCTCACTGCATTTGAAAGCTATCTTCGCGATGCAGTCGAGACTCAGGAAACGGTGGAGGTTTGAAATGGCGATTACCGTACAAATTCCGACAGCATTGCGACGTCACACCGGTGGCACGGGCCAAATCTCATGTTCCGCCGCAAATCTTCATGAGCTTTTTTCCACGCTGGACGAGAAATTTCCCGACCTGAAGCCTCACCTACGCGACGAAGCCGGCCAGGTGCGCCGTTTTTTGAACGTATACGTCAACGAAGAAGATATCCGCTTTCTCGGTGGGCCCGCTTACGCCTTCCAGGACGGCGACGAAGTCCTGCTGGTGCCGTCAATCGCTGGCGGCTAACCAGCGAGCGAAGCGGTCGCGACTTCAAGCAGCACTCTCTTAAGCCGCTGCTGCAGAGGCACTTCGCCACCGTAACTTGTGCGACCTGCCGGCCTGTGGCATAATCTAACTAACTAGTTAATTAAGAGGAGCCATGGCCACCAAAGCCGCGCCTACCAAGCCCCGTCTCGGATCCCGCGGACAGCCGGAAGAAAGCCGCGCCGCCATCCTGCGAGCCGCCGTACGTGAGTTCGCCGAACACGGAATCGCTGGTGCCCGTACTGACGCCATCGCCCGCGCCGCCGGCGTCAACAAAGCCCTGCTCTATTACTACTTCAAAGACAAAGAGACCATGTACGGAGCCGTGCTCGACAAGGTCTTCACGGGGCTCAAACAGCGCGTTTTTGCGTCACTCGAGGGCGATGCCTCTCCGCGAGAAAAAATCCTGAACTACACCGGCGCGTACTTCGACTATATCGCGGCCAATCCTCTTTATCCCCGCCTGGTGCAGCGCGAAATGATGCGCGCCGGCAAAGGCCAGTCGCCCAATCTTCAGCACATCGTCAAAGAGTATTTCCGTCCGATATTCGGCCGGCTGGCGGTTGTTTTCAAAGAGGGCATCGAGCGCGGTGATTTCCGGCCTGTCGACCCGATGCACTTCATTCCTTCCATCGTGGCGCTGATTGTTTTTTACTTCAGCAGTGCTCCCGTCATCCAACTGATGACGCATGCTAATCCGCTTTCGCCAGAGAAAATAGCCGAGCGTCGCGCATTCGTGCTCGATTTCATCTCCGCTGCCTTATTCCGCAATCCGAGTGACGCCAGCAAAGGAGGTACCCGTGAGCGTACGGAATAAATTTCTCATCGTGCTGGGCGTGATTTTTTGCATCGCGCTGGTCTATTACTTCGTCTCCACGCCACGCTCCAAAGACTTAGTGCTGATCGGCACAGTGGATGCCAACCAGGTCATCGTGAGCCCCCAGATGCAGGGCCGCATCGCGAAATTGCTGGTGGATGAAGGAACCCAGGTCAAATCCGGGGACCTGATCGCCACGCTCGATCCCTCGGAACTGGAAGCCCAGGAACGCGCTGCCGCAGCCACGATTGCGAGCATGCGCTTTAAAGTGGCGGAGACACAATTCACAGAGAGAGTGACCAAGGGTTCGACATCAAGCGATGTCGTCAACGCGCAGGCGAGGTTGCAGGCTATGCGGGCGCAACTTTTGCAGGCAGAGGCCACGCTGCAACGCACGGAAAGCGACAGCCGCCGCACGATTGAGTTGGCTAAATCCGGTGTCGCTTCAGATCAGGAAAAAGTGCAAGCCGAGGCGAATCTGAAAGCCGCAGAGGCCAACGTGCTTTCCCTGCGCGAGCGGGTAAGCGCGGCCCAGGCTGATCTCAACTCTGCCATTGCGCGCACCCATCAGGCGAACGCGGCGCGAAGCACAGTCGCTTCCACCCGCGCCCAGTTGACGAATGCCGAGGCTCAGCTCAAAGAGGCAGAAGTGCGATTGGGCTATACGAAGATCTATGCGCCGGTCAGCGGGACGGTCTCAGTGCGGGCCGCACGGGAAGGAGAAGTGCTCAACCCGGGCCAGCCGATCGTCACCATTGTCGACCTGAGCGATACCTGGGCGCGCGCTGCAATCCCAGAAACTTACGCCGACCACATCGGCCTTGGAGACACGCTGCGCGTGCAGCTTCCCGGCGGGACAGTAACCAAGGGCAAAGTTTTTTTCAAATCGGCTGAAGCCGACTTTGCCACCCAGCGTGACGTCGGCCGACGTAAGCGCGACATCAAGACCATCGTGCTCAAAGTCCGGCTCGACAATCCCAAAGGTGCGTACGTCCCAGGAATGACCGCCGAGGTGCTGGTCTCGCCCGAGCAGATCAATGGAAAGGCCGATAAGCAGATCGCTGTGGAGCATCCATGATTGCGGATTTCAACGCGCGAGATGGGTCGCAGGAATCCGGCGCCAGTTCCGGCAATGGTAACAGCACATCCGCCAGTGCCGTGCCGAAAGCCATCGAGGTGGAGCACATCGTCAAAAAGTATGGAGACTTCACTGCGGTAGACGATGTTTCTTTCGACGTCAAGGAAGGTGAAATCTTCGGGTTGCTCGGCCCGAATGGGGCCGGCAAGTCCACTCTCATCCGCATGATGACTACGCTGATCCCGATCACTGCCGGTACGGCGCGCGTCGCCGGACACGATGTGCAGAAGGATCCCAACGCGGCGCGCCGGGCCATCGGCGTGATTCCGCAGGCCCTGACCAGCGACATCGATCTCACGGTGGAAGAGAATCTGAATATCTACGCGAACTGGAGCTCGTAGACCTGAGCAAGTGGCGGGATGCGCAGACCAAAACACTTTCTGGCGGCATGCGGCGCCGGCTGGAAATCGCGCGGGGGCTGGTACATAGCCCGCGTATTTTCTTTCTCGATGAGCCGACCACAGGCCTTGATCCGGTCTCGCGAGTCGCTGTCTGGGAAATGCTGACCAACATCAAGAAAGGCCGCCAGCTCACCATTCTGATCACCACCCACTACATGGACGAGGCGGACCGCCTCTGCGACCGTATCGCCATCGTGGATCACGGAAAGCTGGTTGCGCTAGATACGCCGGCCGCCCTTAAGGCGAGCGTGCCGGGATCCAATGTGATCGAAGTGCAATTTGAAAAACCGCCCACGGATTGGGAAGAGCGTCTGCGGCGGCTAAGCGGAGTTACGTCAGTCCAGCATGAGGGCGCTGGCATGTACCGCATTCTCAGTAGCGAGGGCTCCCGCACGACGACCGAACTGGTCGAAGCCTCAGTACAGGCGGGAGTGCCGATTAAGACGCTCTCTGTCCAGAACACCACGCTGGATGACGTGTTTGTTCACTACACCGGACGGCAACTACGCGACGAACTCGTCAAAGCCTATGCCTTTGTTATGCCGTCGAGGCCTTT
>QIAS01000388.1:0-3240 GCA_003225615.1 Acidobacteriota bacterium
ATTTTCAATATCCATGTGACATTCGAGTCCAACCGCCGCCACTAAATTCAAACCGCAGTAAACAGGGCGTTTACTGGATTAAGGCAGTTGGGGCCTCTGCCTCTAGTGTTGCCACTTCGTTGACTTTGCGAATTTGTGGCATCTGCATTGCCAATCACGAGCTTTTCCAGCTTTGCCATAGCGACACGAGTGTCATCGGATGCGCTTTTGATGTAGTACGTGTTCGTCGTCGAGACGTTCGCATGGCAAAGTATGGCTTGGATCGTTTTCTCAGGTACTCCCAAGCGATAGAGATTTGTTGCCAAGCTCGGCGTGCTGCATGCCAGCCGTGCCACTCGGGAACTATCCTGTGACGTTCAACCTCGTGGTCTGGCGACCGCTTCTCCCCTTTGCCACCAGATTTGCGGCATTCCTCTTTGACCTAGAGCCGTGCTCTGGGACTCTCTTTCTTGTGGTATGAGTTTCGACTACGCCGCTTCCCGCTGTTCGCTACGCTTCGGATTGCGCGCGACGCGCACCAGGGCGGGGCGCAGGAGGCGGTCTCGTAACATGTAGCCGCGCTGCACTTCTTCGAGCACCTGGTTGTCGGGTGCGGATATGGTGTCCACCATTTCAATGGCTTGATGTATGCGTGGATCGAAAGGCACACCTTTTGCCGGAATCTGGCTGACTCCGAGCTTGCTGAGAGCGTCTTCGAACTGTTTGCGAATCAAATCGACGCCATTACGAAATTCCTCAAAGTCCCAGGTAGGAACCTGCAGTGCCAGATCAAGGCTGTCGAGCGTAGGCAGGAGCGACTTCAGCGCTTCTGCTAAGGCGTAGTCCTTGAACTCCTGTTGCTCGCGGGCGGCACGCTTACGCGCATTCTCAAATTCCGCCTGCAGGCGGGCCAGACGGTCAAGCACCGCCTTGCATTGTTCATCGGCTTTCGCCGCTTCAGTACCAATTTTGGGGCGGTCCTCCGCTGCGGTTGCTTCCTGCTCCGGGGCGGAGCCCTCAAGGTTTTGGCCTTCTCCACCAGGGAGTTCATGCTCCACATCGAGCTGTTCGGCTTTCGTGTCTGATCTTTCGTTGTTCATTGTCATGTTCTTAGTTCCCGCTACGCCAGTTTTCATTCGGGAGTTTCTCAAGCAAAGGGCCGCCGTTCAGGCGGCGTCGTCATCTTTTTTTGTGGATGCCTCGCGCTCTGCATCGGCTAGCAGCGCCCACGCCATCTCGGCATCGCGGGCATGCGTCCAGAGAATAACCTCCCCCGGCAGGCCGGGGAGTACCATGCTGCTGAGTTCGCACGCGATGCCGTTGGAACGCAGTAATCCACAAGCAAGTTCGGCCTCATCCAGCCGTTCGAAGCGCTCCACCTCCACACGATTGTTGGGATCCACGTAACGTAGTGCCGGGTCGTCATCCACGAAATGCGCGCTCTCGGGCGATTCCTGGGCATCCTCGAGCCTGGCGCCGCAGTTCGTGCAGGATCTCGCCTCGACGTCGTTCATGGTTCCGCAAGCACCACACACTTTCCCGGATTCAATCGTCTCCGCCACAATGAGTCCTCCTCTCAAGATGCTCAGAAGTTCCATAGCGTTGTCGTCAAGGTGATGATGCTGGTTTCCGATGCGAGTTTCTACAACCAAAGTCGAATAGAAATATCAGGCTGGCGACGTGGCCCGCTAAAGCGCCAACCAATGATTCATCAAGGCATTGGAATACTGACATGCTTCGTCGACCGCAATTTCGCAATACCCGCTCGATACGAACGGGTGTACCGCTGGCTTGCCCGATGTGAGCCAGACAATCGACGGAATGCAAGCGGCCTAAGGATTTTAGGACTATCATTCCTATAACCTCGTATGCATAACCCAGAACGCAAGCCTTGGGAGGCTCAGGATCGCTTCGTCGCAGGGGAGACGTTTGAAGCAACAGAACGGCTGCTGGCAGCTTTCTCTCACACTTCTGAGATCGGCTTCGCAGTACTTGATAATCAGCTGAGGTATCAAGCCATCAACAAGTGTCTGGTCAAGATCAACGGTCTGCCCGGAAAAGCACACTTGGGCGTTAAAGTGGGTGAGATCTTCGGAGAACTCTCGAAGAGAGTGGCGGAGCCACACTATCGTCGGGTGCTGCGCCGCGGGCAGGCCTCTCACTTTGAGGTCACACATGCGGTGTTGCCGACCAGAATCGAATCTCGTTACTGGGGACTGAACAACTGCTTCCCCATCACAGACCGCACCGGCAGAGTCAGGCAAGTCGGGATGATGGTCATCGAAGTCACCGGGCAGAGAAAACTGGAGAAGTTTCTTCGTGAGCTCGAAGGTAAATTGCGTGAATCCAAAACTAAGGAGAATTTTTGGTTCGCCCGTGAACTGCAAGCTTGCATTGCGCAATATCACGCGGCTCTGGCCCTGAGCTTAGATGTTCTAGTTCGAAATCCAGCGAAAAGCATGGAGGTGCTGGCCGAATCCGTTGAAGTGCTGGATCAACGGATAGCGCTTATGCAAATACTTGTGTCGGAGGCAGCAATGTGCTTCCCAATTGATCAAGAGCGGTACAGGTGATGAGATTGGCATGCACAGGAAATCAGAATTAGACGCCGGATGTGATTTCGGATCACGTGAAGAGTCGCGAGCCCTGTTCCTCAGCGCACCACGAGAGCGTGCTCCATCTGAGCCATCTCTTCCTCCGGTGAAGGAACCTGCCAGGGAGCCAGAAGATCCACACGCTCCGATGCGCGAGCCCGAGCCAGATCCGGTAGGTCCAGCCCAGATTTGAACTGCGCTAGCGAGTCTGTCCCCTTTTTGTGGTTTTGTGTGGTTTTGAGGCAGGGCGAGGCCAGGTTCAGGCGGCTACTTTGGTGCGTGTCGTCGCCTTCGCTAGTATTCCCAATACCTCGTCTTCCCGCATGATGAGATACTCTTCGCCTTCAAGAATAATCTCGTTGCCGGCGTACTTGCCAAACAGAATGCGCTCGCCCGGTCTCACATCCAGCGGCAGAATTTTGCCGTCCTCGTTGATCTTTCCCTTGCCAACAGTCAGGATCTCGCCCTCTTGCGGCTTGTCTTTGGCCGTATCAGGAATGATGAGGCCGCCGGGCGTTTTCTCCTGCTCTTCAATTCGGCGAACGAGTATGCGGTCGTGCAGTGGAACGAAGTTTATGGCCATAAATGCGCCTTTCTTTCGCTCAGAACAGAATCGCTGGACCATCTTGTGTTGCAGGCACTGAGGATGAAAAGCCATGGCTCGTCT
>QIAS01000388.1:3246-12182 GCA_003225615.1 Acidobacteriota bacterium
ATTTGCTAATCCCTTTTGCGATGCTCGCACACGGGTGAATTTACTGTTGCGGCTCAACTTGAATTATGTGGATGACATTGCTATCGGGATCAACGTGCACGATAAGCGCGACGTGTTGGTCCGCTTGGCCCTGCAATGCGTCTGGGTTATCCACCCGATACTGTTTGTTATTCTTGTCGTTGGTGAAGTTTTTGCGATCGTGGCTGACAGTGCCTGACATGTTCTGGCTGCCACTGGTACTGGTGCTGGTCTGGTCTTGACTTCCCTGGCTCTGGCTGCCCTGGCTTTGGCTGCCTTGAGTTGCCTGGCTGCCGCTCTGGCTCGTGCTCTGGCCCGAATTCTGGGCCAGTGTCGCCACGGAAAGCGAAACACACAGCGCAATTAACATCAAAATCTTCATACCGCCACTCCTTCGTCACAGGGCTGCTGTGACTGATTAATTTCACAGTTTGCAGCCTACTGACGCGGCATGACGCATGCAATCCTTCATGGGCATGCGGCGGGCGTACGACCTTAGCCTTACAGGATCCTGCTAGGCGGCCGAGGTTGGCCTGGCAGATTTCAACCATGACTCCAGTTGTTGGTGGTTCACCAGGCCCGCTTGTTGGATCATGGGACGGCCGGCGTTGAAGACGATGAAATACGGAATGCCGCGGATGTTAAATGGAGCCGCTAGTTCTGGATAACGCTCCGTGTCGACCTTCAGCACAAGTGCCTGGCCCGCCATATCCGCAGCGGTACGCGCAACTTCTGGAGCCGCCATCCTGCAAGGGCCGCACCAGGCAGCCCAAAAATCGACTAACACCGGCACACGGGCATTTTGAATGACTTCGTTAAACAGCGTCGGATCGACCTCCAGCGGCTCTTTGATTGGAGGCACTGGAGACTTGCAGACACCACAGCGCCCCGTGTCAGAAAGATGCGCTGCAGGGATACGATTTTGACGTCCACAACTTTCGCACTTGCGAATAACGGGCATACACTGCCAACTTTGATGCTTCATGGCTCCTCTGATGTTGGAGCAAAATCTGTTTTCGTGGAAAGCGGATCAGATGCGCAACTACTAAGGATCTCAATGATCTTTACATGCTAGAAGTTTATAGATAGGAGGTTGTTCGCGTCGAACCGGTGTGACTCCTAACTACGTGTGTAATAGAGCTAACGTCATACTGATATCTGCTACCCAAGGCGGAGTGCCGCCTAAGCACCCCTTCTGAATCGCAATTGATTCTCAGGCCGGATTGCGTTGGGTATGGCCGGTCTCTAGCATCGAATAGTTGAGATGCATTGCGGCAGTCTGATTGTGGAGAGGGTGGTGCAGTCAGGCGGGCGCAGTTGAGAGGCAATAGCGCCATTCTAACGGCAAGCCCAGGGTCGCTGTTCCCAAATCTTGCGACACGCAGTCTACTTTCTTGTGAGGTGATAAATGGCTACCAGCCCACTGTTCTTCGAATGTGACATTATTCGCCCAAGATGGGGATGGCTTCTGGCTATTGGTATTTTGATGGTCATTCTCGGTGCTGTCGCACTATTCATCATGCCGGCGGCTACCATCGGCACTGCGCTTGTTCTGGGTTGGTTGCTCGTGATCAGCGGCGTCATCGAGCTGATCCACGCCTTTCGAGTGAGGAGATGGGGCGGTCTTTTCCTTCATTTGCTCGGCGGCTTGCTGGGTGTGTTCGTGGGCTTCCTCATCGTCACTCACCCTGTGGCCGGCGCGGTAGCGTGGACCCTCCTTTTCGCATCGTTCTTTACCGTCATCGGTCTCTTCCGGCTGATTGCCGCAATCAGCCTGAAGTTTCCCAATTGGGGTTGGGCAGTCTTCGACGGGATTATTACGCTCGCATTGGGAATTATGCTTTGGCTGCAGTGGCCATCGTCCGGCCTATGGTTTTTGGGTTTGGCAGTCGGGGTTTCGCTGCTGTTGCGGGGCTGGTCCTACATCATGTTCGCCATTGCCATGCACAGCCTCCGCACGCCCATACCTGTCGAGGTACGGCGGGCAGCTTGACTGCGCCACTCGGAGAAATAAACGAGCAGCTCAGGAACGTTTGCGATTCAGTTCAGGCTCCGAGAAATATACGTGACGGGAATTGCCTCGAAATCGGGCACGGTGTTGTGTCTGTCCTGCAAAGAAGGAGGATGTGCAATGAGAACGATGATGCTAGCAGTTTTGCTGCTCAGTGTTGCCGTCTATGGGCAATCTTCCAAGCCCCAGCGTAGCAACAGCCGAACCGCAACTAATCAGAGCTCCAGCGGGAGCAGCAGCGGCAACTCGCAAGCTCTTAGTCCACGTGGGTTGGAGCGCATTACTAAGGAAGTGCGCCACGAGTTAGTGATGCTTCCTTTTTACGGAGTCTTTGACAACCTGGCTTACAAGGTGGACCCGGACGGCACGGTTGAGTTGTTCGGGCAGGTGGCGCGGCCTACTTTGAAGACTGATGCCGAGCGAGCGGTGAAGAACATCGAAGGCGTGACGCGCGTGGTGAATAACATTGAGGTGCTGCCCCCGTCGCCGAACGACGATCGCATCCGCCGCGAGGTTTATCGTGCGATTTACGGCAACGAGGTTTTGAGTCAGTATCAACTGCGGGCGGTTCCGCCGATTCACATCATCGTAAAGAATGGGAATGTGACTCTCGAAGGCGTAGTGGCACGCCAAATGGATAAACAGATTGCCGAGATGCAGGCCAAGAGCGTGCCCGGAGTTTTCTCGGTTACAGATAATCTAAGAGTGGAGAACGAATAAGCGAAGCTGTTTGGTTAGCCACAGCATTTCTAGTCCTGGGGGGACTGCCTGGGTGGCAGTCACCCCGAAACGCCAGTCGGGTTAAGCAATCTTGTCGCGTGAGCCCTCGGAATCGGCTAGTGCGATCGTGACCATCACTTTTTGACCCAGGCTCCACCCCCGGTCGTTGGGCAGCCGCAACTCCGCATAGAGTGGTTCAGCGCCCTCAACACACACGGTCACCCGCTCTCGTTGATCTAAGTAGAGTCCGGGCCGAGAGATCTCGGCAATTTCGCCAGCCAGTCTCACAGTATTTGTGCTCACAAGTTACCTCCGCGCGACACGAGTAATACGTCAGCGGCATATGAGTTAGCGTTCTGTGCCGCATATATATGCCTTTTTTTTTGACTCTGGGCTGGACTAGTACATCCCCGCTGGGTACTGAAGTCCGAAGTATCGAATATCCCCACCATGTATTCGTTGCGGTGAGATCTCATCCTAGGGGCGGATTTTATTCGAGACAATTGTTCGTGAGAATGACACGTCATTGCGAATGGAAACTTACTCACAAATTCCGCCTACGGCAAAAGTCTCTGTACGACCTTAGCTTTAGAAATCGACCGGACGGCTTCGACCGACCCGCTCAGATAGGCACCGTGGCAACTACCCGGGTACCTCTTCCTGGTCGGCTAAGGACCGTAACCTTGCCGCCAAGGTGTTCTGCGCGCGCTCTCAGGCCGAATAGACCAAACCCGCCTTGACCAAGCGCAAGCTCGGCGAATCCGCGGCCATTGTCCAGTACAGAGAGCCGTACTTCTTTCTTCCCGCGTACCAATCGGACGCGAACTGTGGTCGCTCCCGAATGCTTCAGCGCATTCGTCAGTGCCTCCTTGCCGATCCGCACCAATGCGAGGCGTATTTGCGAAGCTAACCGCGCACACTCCTGCAGATGCAAGTGCAATCGGACTGGAACGCCTGCAAACAGTCTCTGAGCTAGAAACGCCAGGGTTACGGCCGGATCTCCCTCGTCACGAGGCTCCTGAGACAACGCCCACATCGAACGGCGGGCATCGTCCAGGTTCTCACGGGCCATTTTCACGATACGGCGGAGTCTGGCGCGGCCTTGTTCCAGGTTTTCGAGCAACTCTCCGTCAAGAACCTCGAGCTGCAATATAACCGCATTCACACCTTGCATCAGTGTGTCGTGAATGTCTGTCGCCAATCGGGCACGCTCACGCAGGACGGCGTCTTCGCGTAGCCGGATCTCCTGCCACTTCTGTTCCGTAACGTCAACTAACGAACTGAAGGATCCATCTATTTGCGACCCCGCTTCTTTTATTGGACACGATCCAAACAGAATGTTGCGGGCGCTCCCGTCAGGATGGACTAAACGGCATTCCAGGCCAACTGTCGTGTGTCCGTCGAGAGCCCGCATGCACGGCCATTGCTTCCCTGGGACTCGCCGGCCGGAGCCATCGAAAAGCTCACCCCAAATATCCGGGGCTGACTTCAGCGGTTTTCCTCGCGGATCCGCGAGTCCCAGGCGTTCCGCTGCCGCATTGACCAGCGTTATCGTGCCACGTGAATTGGAGACCACGATGCCGACATCCAGATTTTCCAGCACCAGTTGCTCCAATGTGCTTCGAACCAGACCAGGAGTATCATTCTGCTTGGCGAGGCTGGCGATTTTCCCAGGGGCAAAACGAGCTATAACGGCACGCGAGGAACTCGGATTCCGGCCGGTGTTGGCAATTGCTGGCTTCATGACGGATACACTCCAACGCAGCACTCCTCGGCCAATAATATTTCGTGAGATGGTTCCCGCGATCAACTGTTGTGATACCTCTTGGCGGTATCACGGTCTGGCGCGCTTCGAGATGACGTGAGGTCTCAAGCGGCAGCAGGCACGTCGAGGCGGACAAGACCTCGCTTCACAGCCACATTGATCGCCTCCGTACGGCCTCCCACCTTCAATTTTTCAAGAAGGTGCGTCATATGCACCTTGACGGTCGCTTCACTGATCCCAAATGCCACGCCAATCTCCTTGTTGCTTTTGCCTGCCGCGACTAAATCAAGGACGTCAGTCTCGCGTGGCGTCAGTTCCTGATCGGCAACCCGCTTGGCCAGCTTGGCCCCTACCTGCGCCGGTATCCACGTCCTGCCGCAAGCCACGGCGCGAATGCATTGGGCCAGTTCGCCGGGTTCGGCGTCTTTGAGAATGTAGCCTTGTGCGCCGGCACGCAAAGCGCGATAGATGTCCTCTTCACTTTGGTAGCTGGTGATAATGGCGACGCGTGCTAGCGGATCCTTCTCACGAATCGAAGTCAGAGTATCGATCCCGTCCATGATGGACATTCGAACATCAAGCAGGGTGACATCGGGACGATGAGCGAGGAATTGTTCCAGCGCCTCACGTCCATTGCTCGCTTGTGCGACGACCCGCATATCGGGCTGACGCTCAATGAGTGTGACCAGGCCTTCTCGCACCACGGGATGATCATCCGCAATCAATACCGACCAAGCTTCTCTGTCAATTGCTTTGGGTTCATCCCGCTCAACTGTCAACGGACCGGAACTACCGTTCAGAGGCAGAAGTGAACGCCCTTTACTCTGCAGAATTTCCTGGACTGGATCAGCAGTCGATCTCGACTCGGTGTGAATTGGAGTTGAACAACGTCGGGCTGGTGAGCGCCAAGCACCCGTTTTCTGGTTCGTACTCATGACAGGCTCTCTTTCTTTTTGCTGTTCGCGGCACGATTTTTTCTTTACTGCAGTTGGCAGTGGCTGATGAAGGTTACTGGCGGCAGTGTTCTTGCGGCCAACTTAACAAACCGGACACATCTCTAGTGTTAAGGTTAAGGAATGTTCAGCGCTGGTTCAGTCAGAAAGTCGACACCCACGAAAATCGACTGTTGATTTTCTTACGATTTGCGCCTTTCGCGTTTCACTACTGCGAAGCGGGGGGGCCTTCGACTTCTCCGCTGCAACCGCATTCACGGATACGTTTGTTGACCCTGAGAGAGGCATATCTCCCCCGTCTCGGATGCGCTTCATAAGGACATTCACATATTGTCGGCTGACCCCTATCATCTCCGCTAAAGTTTGTTGGCTAATTCGGGGGCGAGACTTCTGACTCGAACCAGTCTGGAATTGCATGAGTGCTGAAATGACGCGAACTAAACTCTGTTCACTGGACTCCAGCAGTCGATCGGCAAGATCTTCCGCGCGTTGCGCGACCTGTCGGAAAAGATGTGACACGAAATTGACCGAAGCATCACCGCCGTCGTGCAACACGCGCACGATCGCGCCCCTATCAATTCTCACCACGCGTGCGTCTGTGAGAGCGACCGCGCTATGCCATCGTACGGGTTGGCCGAGTGAAATAGAGCTCTCACCGACAAAGTTCCCCCCGTCCATGATGGAAATTATTGCCTCTCGACCCTCCCTGGATACGATAACGAGCTTCACGCTCCCGCTCTCAATGTAGAAGATGGCATCGCTCGGTTCTTCCTGCGAAAAGATGACCTGTTTTCTTCGGTAGCGGGTGACTTTTGTTTTAATCCCAACGGCAACAAGAAAGGCATCGACGTCGAATATTTTGGACGCTGTTCTCATATTGCCCTTCCACTAAACTCCCTGAATAATACTCTGATCTGTAATGCAACGCTTGAGTACGTAAACGCAAGTTTCGCTTCAATGCTTAGTAGATCGGATGCGTCAGTTTGTGAGACGATTCGAATCAAAGCGCCACCTGCCCCGGGCAGTATCTCAAGATAAAGATAGGGTACGGAAAATAGAGTTGGCCACCAGTTCCGACGAGAAAAATTTGTACGTCCTTCGATCCTTTCCGAGGACTGACGTGGGCTTAGCTCGTCAGATCTGAACCAGTGTGGCCCGCGCGCTTGGCAAAACCCTCCCGGTTTTGCCGTTTGTAACTTCATCCACGTAATCCGAAAGTCTTAGCAGTGTTTGCAACTTGCGGAGAGTGGCATCCTACTCCTCTGTTCTGACCGTGCCTTTGCTCTTACAGCGAATTGTGGTCACGAGTAGCCGGCATTAGGATCTCGATAAGAGATGGGAAGTCAGCAAGTTCCTGGATTGCTCAGAACTACGGCATACCCACGTGAATCACGATCTGGCGCCGGTGGTGAGCGGATATTCAATGGATGGAATTGCAAGTAAAGTGAACTCCGACAAGAGATCAGCGAGCACCCCGAGCGATCTTCCCTACCAACAGAGTGAGTGGAGTTGGTGCGCGAAGCTGGGAGTCGTGCTGGTAATTTTTGGCATTCTCGCGATCAGCCTCATCGCCCTTCGAAATGTGGACTCGGTGGCGTATCTGAGCTGGCTCATCGTCCTCAGCGGCGTGGTGGAAGCAGTTCACGCATTTCATGTCCGTGAGTCGGCCGGGTTCTTCTTTCACCTTGTTCCGGGAATCGCCGGCGTTCCCTTGGGTCTGCTTGTAGCCACGCATCCTGATGCGGGACTGGTCACGTGGATGCTGGTCTTTGCATCCTTTTTTACAATCGTTGGCCTTTTTCGCCTAGTGGCCGCATTCCGCCTGAAACTTCCAGCGTGGCCCTGGGGCGTACTTGATTCCGTCGTAACGCTTGTGCTGGGTTGCATCTTCTGGACCGCGTGGACCTGGTTGGGAACGTGGTTCTTCGATATTGCAGTGGGAGTCTCACTCATCCTGCGCGGGGTGTCGTCGGTTATGTTTGGCCTTGCTCTCCACCGGCGTGCGCCGGTCCGAACACAATTTTCTCCGTCCTCCAATACAGCCAAAACACGCATATCAGCCCGGGCTTGAAAGTTGAGGCAAACCACAATTAATTCGTTATCAGTTTCCGGCTTTCACAAATCCATACAGGGAGAAAAATGATGTCAGCGCAAAAATCCAATCAACTCGCAACTTCGCAGACCGGCTCAACCGGAGAACAGAAACAAAGTAGCCTTACTCGCCGTTCTGCCACCCCTAATGTTCCTGCCTTGCTATTGGATCCACTAGGCATCTTCGATGACGATTCCTTCTCTTTGATCAGAAGAATGCAACGGGAAATGAACCGTGTGTTTTCGCAGGCTGGGCTCGATTTCTCAGGCCAGGGTCAAGATGTTCTGAGCACGGCCTGGGTGCCAACCACCGAAATAGCCTATCGCGACGGCAAGCTGGAAGTCTCAGCGGATTTGCCTGGCCTGACCGAAAAGGATGTGAAAGTCGAAATCAACAATGACTTTCTGATCATTCAGGGAGAACGCAAATTTGAGCATGAAGAAGGCGATGGAGGAGTCCGGCGCACCGAACGCCGATATGGGCAATTCTATCGAGCCATCGCGCTTCCCGAGGGTGCGGATGCGGAACACGCTCGCGCGGAGTTTCAGAACGGAGTCTTGCGCGTGACGATTCCAGTCCCCGAAGCCCAGAAAACCAATCGCCAGATTCCAGTGCAGGCAAGCACCGCTTCGTCGCAGGGTGGGGAACAGAAACAAGCGAGTACGGAGAAACCTGGGGAGCAGAAGGCTGCGTAAATCGTGACGGACGGTCGAGAGGCCGTCGCAATCCCGGCAGAAGTGGAAAGCTGGGTTCCGCAGATGAATAGCAGGCTGTGGAGCGCTGCAGCGCGATGAAGTAAGTGCAGAGCGCACCAGCTTTCCTTTTTCTATCTCGAGGCGCGCCGGACCGGACGGCGTATTTACCCCGTCAATCTCCTAGGCTCGATGGTATTGAAAATTGTTGCCACATCAAGCCGATCGTATTCCAGAAATTGCTGCACAATCGGTTCCGAGGAGTGTTCCATCTCAAGCGGTGTTCCAGAGAACACAACCTTGGCGCAATCCAGGAAAATCACCTGGCCTGCCAGTTTCTCCGCCAGGCGCATGTCATGGGTGACCACGATTGTTGTAAGTTTCAGTCGAACCTGGAGCTCAGCAATTAGCTCGCCGAGTCGGCGTGCCGTTAGCGGATCCACCATGGTGGTAGGTTCATCGTAAAGTACGGCTCTTGGATTGGCGGCAAGAGCCCTGGCGATTGCCACTGACCGCTTCATACCGGTGGAAACGTTGGCAGGCAAATAGTCCGCGATTTCCCTGGCTCCTACCATTCCCAGCAACTCGTCTACCGTCTTGTGGATTATCCCCTCATCCAGGTTGTCGCGCTCACGCAGCGGAAACGCCACATTCTCCCGTACTGTGAGCGAGTCGAATAATGCTC
>QIAS01000447.1:0-2153 GCA_003225615.1 Acidobacteriota bacterium
GTCCCAGGTGAATAGCACCATTGGCGTAAGGAGGACCATCGTGCAGCACGTAGGCGGGTGCTCCTTTGCGCCCTTCGCGAATGCGTTCGTAGATGCCAATTTCCTCCCAGCGCGCCAGAATGCCGGGCTCTTTTTGCGGCAGGTTGGCCTTCATCGCAAAGTCGGTCCGAGGCAGGTTAAGGGTTTTCTTCAGATCGAGCGGCACTCGCGGCGTTTCTCCCAAATGGTTGATTTCTTTCAGTATAACGGCGCTAGGAAGCAACGTCCAACGACCGGTAACACAGGACTAAAGTACTGGACCTCCGGGAACTTCAAAAGTACTGTAGATGGGCAGCAAAAGCGTGTACAATTTTCGTCCAAAGTAACGTTTTTCGCATCTAAGGTTTTGAAGTGGGGATCTCGTTTAAGGATTACCTTCTGGCTATGGCCAGGATACAAGCGATGGCGTAGCTTAGGGTTAACAGGGTATAAAGCAACTTGGCACGACATGTGCTCATCCTTAACTGAAGAGAACTGGTTTTACGTCCCCGCGGAGTAGGGGCAGAACTCGGGTTAATTTATGGCAACTGTGAACTTGGAACCACCGCGCATGAACGCGAAACCGCATGCCGAGCCTGAACTCCATCTCCTGCTGCCCAAGGACACGCTTGAGCAGGGGTTGTTGAAGTCGCTGTTTCGGAACCTGGATGATTTCTTTTTTCCCAAGAAGCTTCCCCCACTGCTTCTGACTTCGAAGCCGGTTCCGGTAAAAGACATCTGGGGTGAGTACAACTACAAGAAGCCGGCAGCCGTGCGCTCCACGGTGATGCATTTCATCGCCATTGGGGCGATCGTCGGTGGAACCATGCTTGGCCGACGTGTCGTAAGCGAGGTCACCAAGCCCCACGAGACAGTAACGTTGATCGCGCCCTCCGAAGACATTCCACCCTTAGCACCGTCGAAGACTGTATCGGGCGGCGGCGGCGGTGGTGGTGACAGGGACAAGTTCCAAGCTCCTAAAGGCAGACTGCCCAAGCAGGACATGACACCCCTCACTCCGCCAGCGATGGTGGTGCGCAATGATCATCCCAAACTGGTGGCTGAGCCGGCGATTGCGGTTCCGCCGCAAGTTCATCTCGCGAATAACAACATGCCCAATCTGGGCGACCCCATGTCGCACCTGCCTTCTGGACCACCCTCGAACGGAACTGGTTCCGGCGGTGGCATTGGTTCCGGTAGTGGCGGCGGCGTAGGTTCCGGCGAAGGGCCGGGCTACGGACCGGGTCGCGGAGGTGGTACGGGTGGCGGCGTATTCCGCGTGGGCGGTGGCGTATCAGCCCCCAAAGCAGTGTTCGCGCCCGATCCCGAGTACTCAGAAGAGGCCCGCAAGGCCAAGTACCAGGGCACCTGCGTGCTGTGGCTGATCGTGGGTCCGGATGGACGGACGCGCGATATCAAAGTCGCGAGAACCCTGGGCTTGGGTCTTGACGAGAAAGCCATCGAGGCCGTGAAGCAATGGAAGTTTGAGCCCGCCATGAAAGATGGGAAGCCAGTGGCGGTGCAGATTAACGTTGAAGTGAGTTTCCGGTTGTACTGACCGGGGTTACACCAGCAAAGAACCTGTTGCGATGGAAGCGGCCTGAAAACGGCCGCTTTTGTTTTTGTCGGCGTAAGGTATGTATTGAGGATCTGTCCCGCCACCGCAAGCCGCAACAACTCCGCTCCTGCGGCAGCCCAACTTTCCTTCGTGCGCCTTCGTGTCCTTTGTGGTTATTCTCTTAAATCCACATGCTGAACATCTTCGATAGGAAGTCCGAGGAACCGCGTCCCCAGCCGCCGAAATTTCTCCACCGAATCCGTGGCGAAGAACTTCAACCTGGGCAGACTTCTGCGTTCGTCCTCCGCTGAAGTTTTGAGCGGACCGATTCGCAACTGCTCAGCCACCACTTGCGCCGTGGATTCCGCCGAGTCCACAATCGTGACCGCCGCCGGCACCACGCGCCGCAGCAGGGGCTTGAGCAGAGGATAATGCGTGCATCCCAGCACCAAAATATCCGCCGAGTGAAAGCCATCCCCAAACGCTTCATCCAGATAAATTCGCGCCACCTGCTCGGTGACCGGATGCTCGACCCAGCCTTCTTCCACCAAAGGCACCAGTAGCGGACAAGCTTTTT
>QIAS01000447.1:2185-4358 GCA_003225615.1 Acidobacteriota bacterium
CGCGCTGGTAAGCGTGGCTGCTGACGGTAGCTTCCGTTCCAATCACAATCACTTTACGATTCTTGCTGGCGGCAGAAGCCCGCTCCGCCCCCGGCTCGACCACGCCCACCACACCCACTCGTGCGGCGTCTTTGATCTGAGGCAGGGCCAGTGCCGTAGCGGTGTTGCAGGCAATTACCAGCATCTCTGCCCCGTGGTCCTGCAGGTACTGCGAAGCTCCCAAGGCATACTTGGCCACGGTTTCAGCAGATTTCGAGCCGTAGGGGAGGCGCGCCGTATCCCCGAAATAAACATAGTTGGCGTCAGGAATAAGTTCAACCAAAGCTTTAAGGACGGTCAGCCCGCCTACTCCGGAATCGAACACGCCGATGGAAGGTCGTCGGGAGGTCATTTGTTTTGAGAATGGTAATCCTTGCAGCAAGCCTCAGGTAACTGGAGTCGTCGCTTATTCTTCACCAAGTTCACCAAATGGTGCTAAACATAAAAGTATGAAGCACATCACTTTTACCATGTCGGACGATTTGGCTGAAGCTGTCGAAAGATATCGCAATGCGCAGGACGCCCCACCATCGTTGAGTTCGGTGATGCAATCCGCTCTTCGTCGATATCTGTCAGAGCAGTGGTTTTTGCGGGAGCCTAGGATACTCGCCATTACACCGGCGCGTAGGGGTAGTGGGCGTCGAGACGTCAGTCAAGCGCATGACCGATACCTCTGAACTCTCTATGAGGATTAGCTGATCTCCCCAACCCTGCCCAGGAACGAAGTAACTGTTTCTGCTCGCCGTCCGCAGCACGGTCCCGGCGGAATCGGCGCCCCATGCGGGCAGGTGAGAGGATGTCCCAAAAATGAGCAGATCTTGTCCGTCGCCTCGGGCGAGAGAATATGCTCAAACTTGCAGGCCTGCTGCTCGATTTCGGTTTCGCTGTCCATCGCCAGGCTGTCGGTAAAAAGCCGCTCCGCAAGCCGGTGGCGACGAATAATATCAGCGGCCCGCTTGCGGCCGCGCGGAGTCAATTCAACAATCTGGTTGCCATCTCCGGTTGAAACTCCACCCGGCTTCAGCGCTTCATGGCAGGGATTCACAAATGGCTTGTGGTCGTGCGCTTCCGGCGGATGCGGAATCGTCCCCACCAGCCCCATCTCCGTCATTCTCTCCACCGCCAAGCCCACCGGCAGAGCTCCGTGGACTTCCATGCGGCCAACCTCCGCGAGTTCTCCATGCTCGGCCAGAACCCAGAGTTCTTCCAGCACTTCATCGAACTGTTCTTCATCCGCCATGGCAAAGACTTCCTGCACCGCAATCTTGCCATGATGCAGCTCAATTCGCCGATCCGCCAACCGCGCTACCACTGGATCGTGCGTCACCATAATGATCGTGCGCCCCTGCTGGTGCAGTTCGCGCAATAAGCGCAGCACAATTTCCTCATTCTGCGCGTCCAGGTTGCCGGTAGGCTCATCGGCCAGCACGATCTTGGGATCGTTAATCAGCGCCCGCGCAATGCACACCCGCTGCTGCTCGCCGCCCGAGAGCTGCGATGGCAGGTGATTCGCTCGCTCCCGCAGCCCCACCCGCTCCAGCGCTTCGAGCGCTTCCTGCTCATCGGTCATGCTGTGGAAATACTGCGCCAGCATGACGTTTTCGAGCGCAGTCAGATAAGGGATCAAATGAAACTGCTGGAAAACAAATCCAATTTTCTCCGCCCGCACCCGGTTGAGTTCGGCCCCTGATATCTTGGACACATCCTGCCCATCCAGCCAGATCTCGCCAGAACTCGGGCGGTCGAGGCACCCAATCAGGTTCACCATCGTGCTCTTACCCGAGCCCGAAGGTCCCATCATCGCCAGCCACTCACCCGGCTCAACCGCGAGAGAAATATCGTCCAGGGCGCGGATGACTCCGCCGTTCTCCTCCGCCTTTGCGGGATAGAGCTTGCTGACATTTTTCAGCTTGATCATCTCACTCGCCCCTCAAAATCATAGCCGGCTGCACTCGCCGCAAAAGCCCAATAGGCAGCAGCGCCGACAGCAGCGCCACAGCTACGCTCCCCACCAATACAAAGGGTAGCACGCCCAATCGCGGCTCCACGGGCGAATGGAAATTGGCTCGTCCGATCCAAGCCGCCACCCCGATCCCTACAACATAGCCGAGCAATGCGCCCACCACCCCCAGCG
>QIAS01000448.1:0-2938 GCA_003225615.1 Acidobacteriota bacterium
TTCGTCAAAGAGTTGACCTTGAGACCGAACAGATCACTTTCGGAGGTGCCACTATACGTGAGAAGTGTGGAGTGCGGTTGGGAGTCTATGCCAAAGAACCCGAGCAGGAAGACGAGGCGGGGGCTTCGCAGAGGATGCGGCTCTTCATGTATGGAGAGCGGCTCAGGTTCATCGCCAAGCTGCGTCTGCCTCGGAATTTTCGGAATCCGGGTGCGTTCGACTATGAGAGCTATTTGGCGGACAACGGCATTGCGGTGCTGGCCTCAGCGCGCGCCGCCCAGATGGAAGTACTGTCCGGGTTCGCGGGGAATCGTTGGGAACTCTGGAGGACTCGCTTGCATCGCAGTGTGATTCAGAAAATCCACGCGCTCTGGCCGCCTGCGCAGGCGGCGTTGATAGATGCCATGGTCATTGGGGAAGAGGCATTTGTGGAGCGCGACGAGCGGGTAAATTTTCAGCGCTCCGGGACGTACCACATACTGGTGGTTTCCGGCATGAATGTGAGCATTCTGGCGGCGGTGATTTTTTGCGTGTTGCGGCGGTTGCGTGTGAATGATGCGGTTTCAACTGGGCTCACCATTGTTCTGTCGGCTGGCTACGCAATGTTGACCAGCGTTGGCTCGCCGGTATGGCGTGCGGTTCTGATGATGAGCTTGTACCTGGTTACGCGGTTGCTGTACCGACAGCGATCGATGCTGAATGCCTTGGGAGCAGCGGCCTTGGGGCTGCTGGTGGTGGATCCACGTGTGCTGCTGGGCGCGAGTTTTCAGATGACCTTTCTGTCTGTGTTCATCATCGCAGCTATTGGAGTTCCTATCCTGGAGCGCACTTCGCAGCCTTACCAGCGAGGGCTTCGGTATCTGGACCAAGCAGGTTATGACTCTTCGCTAGAACCTCGCGTGGCGCAAATGCGGCTGGACCTGCGGATGATCGGGGGGCGCCTGGCGCGATTTGTGGGAAATAAAGTTGGCTTAGCTGCTCTCGGCGGTGGGGGGCGAGGATTGCTCGGGGCCTGCGAAATCCTGTTTATCTCGTTTTTGATGCAGTTGGGATTGTCGCTTCCCATGGCGTACTACTTCCATCGCGCTACTGTGGTCGGGATTCCGTCCAATGCTCTGGTGGTGCCGCTTACCGGTCTGCTGATGCCTACGGCAATTCTGGCTATTTGTGTGGGATATGTCTCGCCCCTACTCGCCAGGATTGCGGTACTGCTTGCGTCGCTTGCGCTGAATGGAATTACCGGCACGGTACATTTTCTCGGGTACCAGCGAATTGCAGACCTGCGAGTGCCGACGCCAGAACTGCGCGTAACGCTCGTCGCCTTGGCGGCTTTGGCGCTTGCGATGATATTGGCACGGCGGCACTTGAAGCTAGCTGGGTTGGGAGTAACGGCCTTACTCGCTTCCGCGCTCTGGCTCTCTCTGGTGCGACCGGCGCCGAAGCTGCGGGCCAACGTGCTGGAAGTAACCGCGATTGATGTGGGACAAGGAGACTCAATACTGCTGGCAACGCCCGCAGGAAAATTATTGCTGGTGGATGCGGGCGGTCCGGTGGGAGGGCAACAGTCACAATTGGACTTCGGAGAGGATGTCGTCTCACCCTACCTCTGGTCGCGGGGGATATCGCGACTGGACGCGGTTGCTGTCACGCATGGGCACTCGGACCACATCGGCGGAATGCGAGCTATCCTGAAGAATTTTCGTCCGCGGGAATTGTGGATCGGAGTTATACCCCCGAGCGAGGCCCTTTCCCGACTGTTGCAGGCGGCAAAGGAGGAGGGCGTTGCAATCGTTCCACACTTTCGTGGTGACAACTTTGTTTTTGGCGGGGCCATGGTGCGCGTGCTGGCGCCTGCACGTGGCTGGCAGCCCGCCCCACGGCCCGGCAACAACGATTCCCTGGTCATGCACGTGATCTATGGAGAATCGTCGGTGCTGATGGAAGGGGACGCAGAAAGGAAAGTGGAACAAGATATTGCAGCCCAGCAGCCGCGCGCGGACCTGCTGAAAGTGGCTCACCATGGCGGAATGACTTCCAGCATTCCTGAGCTGCTCGCAGCCGTCAGGCCTCGGATGGCGGTCATTTCCGTGGGCGCACGCAATACATTTGGTCATCCACGGCTAGAGGTGCTACAGAGGTTGGAAGATCTGCGAGCGGCTACCTATCGCACCGATGTGAACGGCCTTGTGACGTTCTATCTGGACGGGCATTCCGCTAGCGCCGAGTTGGCGGCTCTTCATTGAGATCTATTTCGGCCGTCTCATCGTCCATAGTGGGAGCCTGACGATACGCTTCAATCACTCCTCGCGCTTCGTCAGCCTGTGCTTCCCGTACAAGAATGATAGTGCCACCGACCCCGGGGAAGGTGTCCTGGGGAGCGTCGAGCGAAGTCATGTCAGTGTCGATGCCGGCTGACTCGAGCAGGCCTTTGACCACCATTGCCTCCGATTCCTGCTCCGTATCAAACACTTTGATCAGTCTTTCATTAGGATCGGGACGCTGGCTGGGCACTGCAGTGGATCCGGGCATCGTTCCTCCTGAGGCGGGCATCGGAGTGCGCGTTCAGAAGCGGCACTGCGCCGAGGATCCTTTTCCCTGGAGAAGATCCATGGCTACGGGACCGGGTAACTGAAGTGCAACGCCCTGAGGGAGTTGCGTCGGACGCGCTTTCCCATCAGAATGGGCCATTGGGGCGAACGCAACGGCGGGCGATTGACTGTCATCAAAACAGCAATGAAGCAAAGAGGGTCAGGCTTGATGCCAGCATCCCTGGGGGGCAGTATGGACGTTCCGGAACGGGCTGAACAGAGACAAGGAAATGCAGAGCAGGAGAGTAATCAGAGTGAGAGCAAGGAGGAGGCCCGAAAAATCCGTCGTCTGCAAATCATGATCAGTATGGTGACGTCGGTCATCAGCCAGGATCCCGACCTGACCATAG
>QIAS01000448.1:3044-4198 GCA_003225615.1 Acidobacteriota bacterium
AACGGCTGCTGAACGAGCGTTTCCGTCTGCAATAGGAGCCGCCAGCCTCAAGATATTTCAAGAACTCCGTATTTTCGCAAGCGGAATTAATTCCTATTGCTTGTCTATCCGCTGCAGCCTGAAGATGAGCGCTCCCCAACCCAGTTTGGACCGCATCTGAACCGGAGTGTGGTTGGAATCGTCGGTAAACCAAACCGCAATTTTTGCTTTACCTTTCAGCGGCCCGGAAATGGGCTCTGCGGTCACGCGCACAGTCTGGAATGTGCCTGCAGGTGTCTTTACCCGTTCTCGGGCTTCAACTCGGGCCAGAACTTCCGCCGTTTTGCCGCCATCGTTCACCGGAAAACTGTAGGAGTTGCCCGTCTGCAGCGGCAGCGAGGCAAGATAGTAAAAACCGGTGACCACGTCGGTGACACACGACGGAATGTCATTTTCGGCATGCTTGACTTCTCCGGTTTTCAGGTTTTTTTCATCCAGGACACTTTTTTTGTTGGAATATTGGAAGCGAATCTGTGTGTCGCGTTTGCGGGAACCCTCTTCGCTATGTTTCACCACGGTCAAAGAGCAGAATGTACGAGGGTTGAAGCGGGCTTCGAAGCGGTCGTGAACGCTGTAAAGCACATTCACCACTCCTGCCGAGTCCGCGATGGCTGTGACTTTTTGTTCCGCTCCTGCAGGTTCCATCTTTACCGTCGCCGTACCCGCGTTGAACAGATGCCACTCGACCCCATACACGTAGCTTTGCCCGTTAGGAAACCGATAGTTGGGCGGCGGGGGGACGATCTGTGTAGCAGGATAGGCACTGACGGACGTGCCGGCTTGCGTGTGAGGAGTCTGCATTGCGAGATGAGGTATAAGGGCGATGGAGAATAGCGGTATGAAAACGAACTTCCCGAAGTAGGCCATGTGTGGATCTAATGATCAGATCAGGATTGTGGAGATCGAGTGGCCCTCGCGCACTGTAGTTTCGAAAGCAGTTAACTGGATGTCCAGAGAAGCTTGACCAGTAAGGCAACGATCATGGCTGCGCTCCCCAATATCGCATTGTACTCGCGGTGTTTGCGATATAACTCCCACGAAAACGCCTGAGTTGCATTGCCGCGCCCGGCAGGACGGAGCAACAGGCGCGGTACGCGAGCGGAGTACTCGGAAAA
>QIAS01000428.1 GCA_003225615.1 Acidobacteriota bacterium
CCAGTTATAAGGCACTACCTGGTTCAACGCGTTCACGACATCATCGAAGGTGTACGTCTTGACCGCCGGCGGACCGCTCTGCCCACCGTGAAAAAGTTTGCAGAAATCATCCAGCGACTTAGCATTTTTGGATTGCTGGCGGATGATCACGTCCGCCCAAAGAAAATTCAGCACGTCCTCATCGTAATAATCCAGATCGCGGCGCCATGATTCCCACTGGTGCGGTGCTCCCTGCATCGCAGGCACCCCGTCGGCCGTGTCCTGCAAGTTGCGCCAGACGCGCCCGGGAATGTGATCCAGTTCGGCGGCAATTAACGCAAGAGCATCGCGAAACTGCTCGGGCGTGCGCACGCCGCTGCGCGCGCTCAATATGTCACCCAGGTAAGACGTCATGCCTTCATACACCCAGAGCAGATCGTCCTGCATGGGCTTCTGGTAGTCAGGCGTCGCCAGATCAGCCGGACGCCGGTATTTCCCATTCCAGCTATGGACATATTCATGTGGCAGCAAGCCCGCCTCGCGCAGGCGCTCGCCTTCATCTATCAGCGTGCGCTCCATCACCCGGCTGTCATTCGATTCATGGTGTTCAAGTCCGAAATGCGCCACGTGATCGCTCAAGCTGTAGAGGAAGTGGTAATCGCGATAGTGATGCGCGCCAAAAAGTTTCTGCGCCTGGTCCACCAGGGACTTGTAATGGTCGAAAACATACTGCGGCGGATTCAACGCCGCCGCGCTGTCGGCGGCGATATCCATTTCAGTTATCGGATTATCGGCCAACGGCACAACGCGCAAGAACTCACCGCCGATCACCGGCGAATCCACCAGGGTCGTCAGAGAAACCGGACTAAAACGTATCTCACCACTCCCCTGCGAAGCCACCGGCAGCGGTGTTCCAAACTTCCATCCTGTAGGAAGCCGTAGCGTGGCCTCGTAACTCAATTGGTCAGAAGTCGGACCGGCAGGATATAGAAGAACGGTATTCCAGTTGAGGATCGTCATCTTGTCAGTAGCCGACGCTCCTCCGGTGTAAATGCCCTGCCCTTCCTTGTCGACAGGAGAGGCAAAGTCGAACGCAGCCTGCACGTTGCTCACTCCGGCGGGAACTTCGACGTGGAAAGTCCAGGCATCCAGCAGATCGCGCCGCCACTTCAGTTCATGGCCATTAGCCGAAAACTTCAGCCCCGTCAGCTCCTGGATCGGCCCCGTAGGCCCATGTTCGCCCGGAATCCACTTCGGGTAATAAAGAGTGAGCGTACCCGCAGACGAGGGGATGGTCATTCGAGCATGGAAGATCTTGCGCGGCGCCTCGGTTGCATCAACCGAGAGCGAAATGGCAGGCGTTTGCGCCAATAGAGCGCTGGTGAGCAAGCAGGCAATCAGCAACGAAACGGCAAGATGACGTGATGACAAGTTCATTCCAAGCATCTCCCGGGGACTGTGGTTCGACCGCAACGAATCGTTGAATATACCAGCGCGTAACGCATTCCGTACACCCGCCTGCCGCGAACCGCAAGCCAGAGCTAAAAACCAAAGGCCAAAAGCGAACCGATAGCCGACCGCTTAACACTGCTATCATTTCCCTGTGCCTTCCCACTCGCATCGCGGAAAGTTCATCACCTTCGAAGGGCTCGACGGCACCGGCAAGAGCACGCAGATGGAGAAGCTCGCCCGAAAGCTACGCGCGGAAGGCCTGCCGGTCGTAGTCACCCGCGAACCCGGCGGTACAGCCATGGGAGAGAAGGTTCGCCATCTCCTGCTGGATACGAGCACGGCCAAATTATCACCCCTGGCCGAGCTCGCCTTGATGTTCGCCTCGCGCGCCCAGCATATCCAGGAAATTATCCAGCCGGCGCTGGCCGAGGGCCGCCTCGTGCTCTGCGACCGTTTCACCGATTCCACCGAAGCCTACCAGGGCGGAGGGCGCAAGCTGGGCAGCGGGCCAGTGACGGCA
>QIAS01000429.1 GCA_003225615.1 Acidobacteriota bacterium
ACGACATCAATAGATTTTGAATTACTAAAAAGGCAAAACCAAAAGCGACGGACAGGAGTGTCCGTCCCACATTCACCTGTATGATCGAACGCACTCCCTTAACTCGGCTCTATGACTATCGTCGCAAGCTCCCCCCATTACCAGAAAGCCGATCGCGCACTATTTGTGACTTTCTGCAAGCTCAGCCTGGAGCCTTTTCCTCCGCCAGCTCGCGATCTAGTGCTTCGGCATTGCGTGCACGATCATGGCAAGCGCATCCAGCTCCACGCCGCAGTGGTGATGCCCGAACACGTCCACCTGCTGCTCACTCTGCTGCGCGATGAGCAGGGCTGGCCTTATGGCCTGCCTGAAATCCTCAAGCTAATCAAGGGAACGTCGGCGCGAAGTGTGAACAAGCTCCTGGGTTGCGGACCGGTCTGGCAGGAAGAATCGTTTGATCATGTATTGCGGTCAGACGAAAGTTTGCAAAATAAACTGGAGTACATCCGGCAGAACCCGGTAAAGCGAGGGCTGGCCCAGAAGCCCGAAGACTATCCCTGGCTGTGGATTGAGCCAAAGATTTAGTGTGGGACGGACACTCCTGTCCGTCGCCGTTGACTTTGATCTTTATTTCTTAGGCCGTGATTCCGGAGGCACCAGCCCCGCCACCCGGTAGTAAACCGCCAGCTGGCCGTAGTGTTCGCCAGAGTGCTCGATCAGGCCGTAAGCCATGTCAATGACTCTGGTCTGTTGATTCTCAAACGGATCGACCAGCAGATCATTCATGCCCTTATCGCCCTTTTCCTTGATCACGGCAGCCCCGTCCGCATAAGCCTTCTTCACGAAGGCAACGATGTCGGCCTTGCTCTTGAACTGGTCACGCTTCGGATCCTCCGCGGCCGGGGGTTTTTCACCGCGAGCGGGATGGACGAAGAAATAATTTGAATTGGCGGCATGCAGCAGTTGCTCGGCGAATGAGCGTTGGGCGGGCGTTGGCTTGAAGTCGTATTTGTCTTCCGGAAAGTCCTCGGCCATGGTGATCAGCTTGCGGCCAACATAGTTCCAGGTCTCAAGCACGGTCGTGGACGGGCTCAGCGCCGGCTTAGGCGGAGCATTTTTTTTCGGAGCTTCCTGCGCAACCGCAGTCAGCGCCAAAAATACGACGGACAAAATCAGTGCAGTTCGAATCAGTAAGGCCACGGAAGGCGCAATCTTCATCAGCGGTCTCCTCAATGTTTTTGATTTCAACGGGCACATCTTACTCCGGCAGGAGCAACAGCACCACCCGCGATGACCGACTCTCCCATGTGGGACGGACGCTCCTGTCCGTCGCTTTTGACATTGTCTTTCGCTTTTGAGTTTGTCTTTCGCTTTTCGTCGCCAAAAAGGAAAAGGCCAATCTGATTTCTCAGATCGGCCTTTATTTATGCCGGCGATGACCTACTCTCCCACACACTTTCGCGTGCAGTACAATCGGCCCTGCGGGGCTTAACTTCCGTGTTCGGGATGGGAACGGGTGGATCCCCCGCGGTAAGATCACCGACAAGTCGTAGCAGTTCGCTATTAGCCTTTGGCCTTTAGCTTGATTCTGGCAGTGCATACTTCCTTGCACCAATTCCAAAGAATCGTCACTGCAAACTTTCAAAGAGCGCGAGGTCAATGCCTCACAACTGAATAGATTGGGATGACTTTTTGTAAGTCATACTACATCGGCTTTTCGTCGGCGCGAAGCTCAAAAGCTGGCCTTCAGCTTATGCTCAGGTTCTAGCTAACAGCCAAAAGCTAACAGCCAAGAGCTTCTTCTGCACCGAGTAAATTTTATGGTCAAGCCGAACGGGCGATTAGTACAGGTAAGCTACACGCATTACTGCGCTTCCACTTCCTGCCTATCAACCAGGTAGTCTTCCTGGGCCCTTCTTATCCCTTACGGGTTGGGAGATCTCATCTTGGGGAGTGCTTCCC
>QIAS01000430.1:0-435 GCA_003225615.1 Acidobacteriota bacterium
CGGCTGGCGATCTGAAAAAGCTCCGGCGAATCACCGGCCAGACGCTCCAACATTTGCTGATGCGATTGCTCTACCGCCGCGGGTTCGGGCGTGCTGCGCAGCTCAAATTGTGTTTCGGGAAGTTCGTAGCGCCGGCGGGATTGCTGGTGATGAATGATCCGGTTATAGATCTCGGCGACCGAGGCCATGCGCCGCCCGACCGCTCCCGTCACGTCGGCAATACGGTCTTCCCCGCTCGCATACCCTTCCAAAGCTTTTTGCAGGAAGAGCAGATCGGCTTCCGATGCCGGTAACCGATGCGTCTGCTGTCCCTGGCGGAGTTGCAGGCGGTGTTCCAGATGCCGCAGGAACTCGTATGCGCTGGTCAGGTCGGGAAACTCCTTGCCGCTGATGTGGCGCTTGTCATGCAGCTTCTGCAGGGAAAACAGCGTGCCT
>QIAS01000430.1:457-2366 GCA_003225615.1 Acidobacteriota bacterium
TATCGCGAATACCGCCGTGACCGAGCTTCACGTCAACGGATTCATTTGAATCGTAAAGGCTGCTTCGGCGACGCCGCGTGTGCATTTTTTCGCGGGAGGCGAGGGAGGTTGCGATGGCCTCGAAGTTGAGCCGGTCAGCACGGTCTGGGCTGCCGCCATAGATATGCCTCTGTACTCCGCGAATAAATTCGCGCGCGAGGATTTCATCGCCCGCCGAGTGGCGTGCTTTAATGAGAGCCTGCCGTTCCCAATCATGCGCGCCATGGGCGTAGTAGTTGAGCGCATGGCTCAGGCTAATGGCTAGTTCGCCCTCTCCACCCTGGGGGCGCAAGCGCATATCAATGCGGAAGACGGGACCTTCGCGGGTCACCCGGGAAAGAATTTCCGTCACCTGCTGAGCCAGGCGGATAAAGTACTCGCGGTTGGATACGGCCGCGCCCGCCGGCTCTTCGCCATCACCAAAGATGTACATCAGGTCAACGTCCGAACTGTAATTGAGCTCGTTGCCGCCCAGTTTTCCCAGAGCCAGGATCGCGAACGGAGTGTCTACCAGCCTGCCTACGGCATCCAGGTGCTGCGGAGCTTCATAGCGTCGTTGCAGCAGGTTTTGCGCATCGCGCAGCGCCGCGTCAATCAGGACATCGGCAAGCGCGGAGATTTCGGCGGTAGTTTCTGCCAGGGGCGCCAACTTCAGCACGTCGCGCAACATGATCCGCACGTATTCGCGGCGCTTGAATCGCGCCAAAAGGAGCGATGCATCGTTCTCAAAGGAGCGTGAGCGGAATCGCGCCAGGCTCTCATGAAATTCCTCGCGCGAAAAGCTGCGATCAAGGTTTCTCTCACGAAGAAAAGTTTGCAGCAGGTCGGTGTTCTGGATCAGCGTCTCGCCTAGAAAACGGCTGTGTCCGAAGACAACGATCGCGTAATGCGCCAGAAAATTGTCACGATTGAGCAAACCTACCACTTCCCCCGTCGGTTCACTAATCAGACGTTCAAACCCAAGCAAGGCCGCGTCGGGATCGGGAGAGTCGCCGAGCAGCGCCGGAATTGCGCTGCCCAAGGCAGGCGAGACTTGCTGTTGGATGCGGACAAGAATCTGCTTTGCAGTATCTGGATCGTTGAACGGGATGCCGGACGCGGCAGAATGGGAGTTCGGGCCCGTGACGTCGGGATTGCGTGTCACGGAACGAAGTGGCGGAACGGGATCAGATGGCGGTCTCTCGGCCACGGCATTGGCTTCGGAATTCTCAGCATAGCACGAGGGTTTAGGTGCGCCGGAAGGGCGTCTCAAGTCCCGGTTTTCTCGGCGATCTTTGCGTGGCCTGTAGGAACGCAAAGAAATATGCGGACTGACATCGTCATCGCCGCTGCCCAAAATACTTTCGTACTCCAATGACGCTGTAGCGTCCCCATGGACCATTGGTGCCCAAGTCTGCCGGACCTAGAAAACGGTCGCGCGCTCCCAGTCGTTGAAAAAGGAAGTGCTGGGTTACGCGCATCTCGAAGCCGCGCCCGATTTCAATGCCTGCGCCCCAGGAGCGTTCCCAGCCGATCGCGGCGGGCGACCAGGTATAGAGCGTCTGCGGGACGTTCTTTCCAAATACGAAAGTGGGCGCGCCGAAAAAGAAGAGCCTGCGTAACTGCGTGCGCGCAAACGGACGGACCTCCACGTAGCCGGAGAGCAGATAACGGGCGAACGCGTTGCATGGAGCATTCTTGCCGCCGAACTGGCCGGCGTTTGCGGCACACAGATTGGGGTCAGGCTCGTTGTGCGGTGGCGCGATATCAAGCTGTCCCCATCCCCACAACATGTCGCGCGGAGAAAACATACGATCTTTTTCTTCGGGCACATTGCCCTCTTGCGCGTGCGCGATACAGCCTAGTGCCAGGCAAACCATTATCCAAAGCA
>QIAS01000431.1:0-2671 GCA_003225615.1 Acidobacteriota bacterium
CTGGGAGAGTCGGAAGCATCGGAGTGGCTGCGTGAGGCCTACCGTCCGGGCGAAACGTTGGGCAGCGCCTTTGCACGTCTCTTCGCTCGTCTATTCCGCGAATGGGGCGTAATCCTGCTCGATGCTGCAGATCCCGAACTGAGCGCCCTTACGGAGCCCATCTACCGCGCGGCAATCGAAAAGGCAAGCGACCTTGATGAGGCTCTGCTTACGCGTGGCAAGGAACTCGAAGCTGCCGGCTATCACCAGCAGGTAAAGGTCACACCTTCCTCAACGCTGCTTTTCACCCTCAAGGATGGCGCACGCGTTCCCGTGCATCGTCGCGCCAATGGCAGTTCTCACGATTTCCTTATTGGGCAGGAGAAGATTTCTGAGACCGAACTGCTGCGTCGCATCAGCGCTGCGCCGCATGAGTTCAGCGCGAACGTGCTGCTGCGGCCGGTTAAGCAGGATTATCTGTTGCCCACCCTAGCCTACCCCGGGGGAGCCGCCGAAGTCGCCTACTTCGCGCAGGCTGGAGTGGTTTACCAGGGTTTGTTGGGACGCATTACGCCCGTGCTGCCACGTTTTTCTGCCACGTTGGTCGACCCCAAAGCGCAGCGCCTGCTCGAACGCTATCGCCTCAGCCTGTCCGACCTGTTTCGGGGTCCCGAGGCGCTGCGTGAATTACTGGCTGAGCGCACCTTACCGCCCGACCTGCAGGCGGCCTTTGACAAAGCCAATGCTAGCTTGGAAAGTTCGTTCTCGGCGATCCGTGAGTCGCTGGCGCGCTTGGACGTGACCTTGATCGACGCTGCCAATCGTGCCGCCTTGAAAATCCAGCATCAACTGGAGCACTTGCGCGCCAGCGCTGCAAGGGCGGAACTTCGTCAAAGTGAACTCCTCACCCGTCACGCTGAGCAGCTGAGCAACTCCCTTTACCCTAACAAGAGCCTTCAGGAGCGCGAGATCGCTGGCATCTACTTTGTATCCCGCTATGGCCTGCCACTATTAGAGCAGCTCTATGAAGCCCTCCACATCGACTGTCATGACCACCAGGTAATCTCGCTATAAATCTGTTCTGACGAGACTCAGTAACAGTGTAAGTGCATCTTCAGTTCATCCAGCGATTCCACGCGAGGCAGCCCACTCTCGCGGTATGCTCCTGCTACATCGAACAGCATGGCCTCCATCCCGGCGCGAGTCGCGCCAACATAATCGACGGAGTAGACGTCTCCAACGTACAAGCTCTCCTCCGGCCGCGCGCGCAGTTCTCGCAGCGCTGCTTGAAATATAGCCGAATGCGGCTTTTCATGGCCGATCACCCCGGAATCGATAATGCTGAGGAAACAATCGGCTATGCCGCAGACCCGAAGCGTGTCGCTCACCTTGCCGTCGGAGTTGGAAATCACGCCAATCCGATATCGTTTCCCAATCTGCTCGAGTGCCTCACAGGTGCCGGGACGGATACTGTCCCAGTTGGCGGAGAGCCGGGTGGCCTCCACCAAGTTGTCGCGCAAACCGTCATCCTGCACACCAAGTTCCTCCAGTAAGTGCGTGTAAAAGATGTACCAGAAGCTGTGATCGGCGTGGCCGGTAGTCTCCAGCATGTGATCGAATTCCTTTTTTGTCCGCCGCTCCAACCTGGCGAGTTGCTCGGCAGAAGGGAAGACCCCCTTACTTCGCAGAGGCGCAAGTATTCGTTCCCGGTTAGGAAACAGAAGCGTATTGCCGACGTCGAAAAAAATGGCTTTTGGCATAAGCAGTATTTTAGTGGTCACCTAACTCGTATTCATTCCCGCGCAAAAAAGAGTAATATCACAACTCTGATGCTGGACTGGCTGTAGGCTTGTTGCAGGGCTTTGCACCGGCTTCCATGAATTCATTTCTCCTCCTTGGGTTAGTCACAGCCCTGGTCTTCGCCATTGGCGTGCTCGGGCGCGCGCTGGCCGGATCTCGTTATCCGCAATGGATCTTATTTGGTTCTCTATTATTGCTGCAGTCGCCTGACAAAAGAGGTGATGTTTACAACGTACTGTGGGCGCTGGTGTTCGGCTTCGCGACCCTGAACATTCTGACTCTCGGTGCTCGCCGTTTCGATCCCAACCGTAACCGGCTCAATTTCGGCGAAATTCTCGCTGTTTTGGTGGTGGTTGTTTCCGTGTTCCTGCTGGGCTGGGAGATGCTGTACTTGTTCAAGGTTTTCCCCATCAAGCTTAGACCGCGCTGAGTTGTTTGCGGTATGATTCACCCATGGCGAAGGATGTCTCAGCCTTCGAGGTGACTTGCCCGTGCTGCGGCGCCGTGCTCAAGGTTGATCCCGACACGCAAGCGGTCATCGCGCACACTGCACCGGTGCAACCCAAAATGTTCAGCGACATGGAAGCGGCCGCCCGCGCCATGCGTGAGCAGGACAGCCGCCGCGAGTCCATCTTCCGCCAATCCGTCGAAGCCCAGAAACACGCCTCCGATCTGCTGGAAAAGAAATTTCAAGAAGCCGTCAAGAAAGCCAAAGAGACTCCCGACACGGGCAAGCCGATCCGCGACTTCGACCTGGATTGATCGTGCTGGATTGATCTCAATGAATGGGGACGTACCGCTCCCCTCGTACAATGAACAGCGATGCCGAACCGCCCGCTTCTTTTAGGACATCGTGGCGCGCGCGCCACACGCTCGATTCCAGAAAACACCA
>QIAS01000431.1:2782-6404 GCA_003225615.1 Acidobacteriota bacterium
GCAATCCGAAGCGATATTCCGCATTTAGCGGTCCTGGAAGAAGTTCTCGAGCGCTATGTGAAGAGTGCGTTCCTGGATATTGAACTCAAAGTGCCTGGCTTGGAAGAAAGTGTCCTGGCCACACTGCGGCAGCACTCGCCAAAACAAGGTTTTGTAGTCTCCTCTTTCTTTCCGGAGATTCTGTTGCAGCTTCGCGCCCGCGACCCGGAGATTCCTTTAGGTCTGATCGCAGACAGGCAAGCGCAGCTATCTCGCTGGCGAGAACTGCCCGTACAGTACGTTATTCCCCATTTCAAACTTGCCACACCGCAACTGATTGAAGCTGTGCAAGCCGCGCAAAGAAAAATCTTCGTCTGGACGGTAAACGAGAAGGAAGCAATGCTGCAATTCGCCGCCTGGGGAGTCGACGCCATCATCTCTGACGACACTGAATTACTCGTAAGAACGCTGCGCGAGTCGGAAGCCTGAAGCCGGAAGCCTGAACTCTCCTCAATCTGCCGCTGTTTCCACTGGCAAATCCATCCTCACCGTCTTCTGCAGAAATGCGGCCCGTTCCGCTTCAAACGACTCGAGCTCGGCCGCCATGTCCTGTTCGTTCCAGCCTACCGCGGCGCCGATGCGCTGCGCCGCCTGACGACTGCATTCGTCCGACCAGCAACCGCCCAGGGCCGCCGGCACGCGACGCAGCAAAACGTCGCCGAGAGTGGCGGCGCATTCGTTAGAAAACGCATCTACCGCTTCCGCCACAATGTGCTCACTGTGCGAACACAACGGCGCACGCAAGACCGCGCTGCTAAGCGCCATGCGGGCAATATCCAGCGACCGCTTACCGTGCCACTCGACGATGCCACGGGCCGTACTCTCGCTGACGCCGCCCGCCTCGGCTATTTCCAGCACCCAGCGGTCAAGTATGGGATCAATGGAATCCACCGACGCGATCGCTAATACTTTGCGTGTGGCGGTTGGCGCCCCGATTTTCTGAGCACATTCGCAGGCCAGTTCAGCGGCCGTAGTCAGCTTCCCCCCAATCACTGAAATCATGCGCGAAGCTCCGTCCTCAGCGTGATCATGCAAGAAATTTCGCCGCGTAATGCCATTCGGCTTCTGATTGGGAGAAAACGGTAACGGTCGAACTCCCGCAAACGCATAATGGATTTCGTTCCTTGAGATCTGGGCGCGAGGAAAGAGCCTTTTGACCGAGTGCAGCAGGTAATCGATTTCATCGCTCGCGGGCTTGGTTTTTCCCGGATCCCCACTATCTGGCACCTCGGTTGTTCCCACCAGAATCTGGTCATTCCAGGGGACCACGAAAATTGGGCGATGGTCAGGAGCCTCCGTATAGAGCGCCGTCGTCGGCGCACCGGCAAATCGAGGCAAAACGATGTGCGACCCGCGCACCCCTCCAACCATGGGACGAGAAGTGCGAATGGAAGAACGCTGGCAGACGCGATCTGCCCATGGACCGGTGGCATTGATGATCCAACTTGCATCCACGCGCTGTTCTTTGCCGGTGAGTTGGTCTCGCAGCAATACTCCCAGAGCCTTGCCATGGGTCACATTCACGGCCAATACCCGAGCATGATTTCGTACCACAGCGCCAGCCTGAATCGCCTCCACCAGCCATTCCGCCACCAGGCGCTCCGGAAACTCGCATTGGGCATCTTCAAAATCAAGAATGGACCAGCGCTGTCCTGCATCCAGCCACTGTTCCAGCCTTCTTTTTTCCATTTCAGAAACCGAGCCGCGCAGCTTAGGCCCGCCTAGACGCCGGTAGAGCCACAGCCCAGTCCGCACTGCCAGGGCACTGCGACGGCTGCCAGGGCTGATGGCCAGCAGAAACTGCATTGGTTGGACCAGGTGCGGATGCTCGCGCAGAAGATGCTTTCGCGCCCGCAAACTTTCGCGCACCAATCCGATCTCGCCATGCTCTAAATAACGTAATCCCCCGTGGATCATGCGGGTGGATCGGCTGGTTGTTCCGGAACCAAAATCATGTTCCTCGACAAGCAGCGTGCGACGGCCTGCACGCGCACATTCGCGGGCGATGGCAACGCCATTGATTCCGCCGCCTATTACAAGCACCTGATAACGGTCTTCCAGGCGTGGCCGCTCTTTGAGGGAAAGGTTCATCTGCTCGCTTTAGATGCTCTTCCAGACAATTCTATCGGTCGGGATGGCCCCAATACTGCCAGCCTAGTCTGCCGCCCCGAGGCAGACCGGGGAAAGATGACCGAGGTACACCGCAGTAACCCACGCACACCAGCGTCTTTCGATTTTATAGTTATATAACATGTTGTTTGTTGTCAATCGGTTGTAGGAATGATCTAAAGGTTTGCTCGATCTTGCTTGCAGCCGCTTTTTGGCTCGTCTGCTGTCTCGACCCCAGGCCAACGGACGGATCTGCGACGAAACCTTGGCTGCGCCAGGACCGAAGCACGAGACCTCCGTTGCCCGCTTACAACCCGTCATTTACAGTGTTAGAACATGCCCGAGACCACGGGAGAGCGTTTTGAACGGGCTGTTTCCATAATGGCTCGCCTGCGAGCCCCAGGTGGCTGTCCTTGGGACCGCGAGCAGACCTTTGACTCCATCAAGCCATATACCCTTGAGGAGGCGTATGAGGTCCTCGAAGCCATTGATAAGCGCGACTGGTATGAACTGACTGGCGAACTGGGCGACCTCCTGCTGCAGGTGCTTTTTTACTCCCAGATGGCAAACGAGCAGGGCAGCTTCTCCGTGGATGATGTGCTGGACCGGCTTTCCAATAAACTTGTCGAACGGCATCCGCACGTCTTCGGTGACGTGAAGGCCGAAACCTCTTCCGACGTATTGCGCAATTGGGAAGCATTGAAGGCCGGGGAAAAGAAGAAAAGGCTGGCCGCCGGAGGAGGAAAGTCTGCCAGGGAAGAAGATAATCCGCAGTCGGTGCTGGCTGGGGTTTCCAGTGCCATTCCGGCTCTGCTGGAGGCTTACAAGTTGAGTTCGCGGGCCGCCCATGTCGGTTTCGACTGGCCGAATGTGGATGGTCTCTTCGACAAGCTGCACGAAGAAACAGCCGAGCTTCAGCGAGAACTTGAGCGTTTTCCCGCGCCCGGGCCGCGTCCTCATAACTCGGGAGTTGCGGGATCTGGGCGGCAGGCACTCCCGGAAGACCTGCGTGCGCGGCTGGAAGACGAGGTCGGAGATCTGTTTTTTGTCCTGGTGAACATTGCGCGGTATCTGTCGCTCGATCCCGAGTCGGCGCTGCGGAAGACGAATCGAAAATTCAAGCAACGGTTTCAGTGGATAGAAGCACAACTGCGCGCCTCGGGTCGAACTCCGCAGCAGGCCACCATGGACGAATTGGAATCACTATGGCAACAAGCGAAGCAACAGGAAAACCCGAAGTAGCGCGAACACTAGCGACTTCGATTAGCATCCGCAAGTGTCACCGGCTCGACGAAATGCGAGCCTGTGTCGCGCTGCAAAAGGAAGTTTGGAACTTCACCGACGCCGAGCTTGTGCCGCTTCGGATGTTCATCGTGGCTGACAAGATTGGCGGCCAAGTAATTGGAGCGTTCGAGGGCAAGGAAATGATCGGCTTCGCCTTTGCCATTCCCGGCGCCCGTGCTGGCCACGCTTA
>QIAS01000432.1 GCA_003225615.1 Acidobacteriota bacterium
ATTGTGGCGGCACTGTGACCGCGCCGGTGAACATCACAGTGAGCAGCGCAGCGCCGCCGGCAGCAGGTGGTCCGAGCAGTTCGGGATCCACTCCTGGAAATAGCTTTGGCAACCTTCATGAGAAGGGAGGATGGACGGCATACGTGCTGCTGCCGCCTTCCTACTCGATCTGCTCATCGTGCAGCGTCAGCGGGCCTCAAACTACGATGGCGATGAAGCAGGGAGTGAGCTCGCCTTCACTGAGCGGAAATGCCACCCAGTTCAGCCTTGGCGGCAAGACGCAATTCTCCGATGGCCTGTGGAACAACCACCTGATCGGGGACTTTTCTTCGCAAGGCCAGGCCGACGCGGGACACAGCATCAATCCTGCCACTCACAATTTCGTTTACGACGTGTCCTTCTACAGCGACAACATTTCCGCGTCGCAGGCGCTGGAGTTTGACATTAACCAGTTTGTGGATGGGAAGTCTTATATCTGGGGGCACGAGTGCCGGATTGCCGGGGGGCATCAGTGGGATATCTGGGACAACCAGGGGCAGAAGTGGCATCCCACGGGCATTGCCTGCAATCCCAACGATAAGGCATGGAACCATCTCACCATCCAGGTGCAGCGCACTTCGGATGGCCATCTGCTGTTCCAGTCAATTACTCTGAATGGGAACAAATCCACGCTGAATTATTCGGAGAGTCCGACATCAACAGGTTGGTATGGTGTTACGGTGAATTACCAGATGGACGGGAATGCTTCGCAGCAGCCTTATTCGGTTTGGCTGGATAATTTGAATTTTAATTATTGGTAGGAAGTCCGAGTACCGGGTACCGAGTTTTGAGGCACGATTCGTCGTGCCTTTTTCTTTTGGTTTGCAGCAGAACCTCAGTAGCGGCTTACGAATGTCCGCCGAAGTTCATGGTGACACCGTGTCACGCTTCAGAACGCGGATGAAGGCGAGAGCGTCGTGGATGGCCTGGCGCTCCGCATGATGATCAGCACCGGCGGCGAGGGCTTGCAAACGTTTGGAAATGGCGGCCTCGGCGACGGAGAGGCGTTCCAGTAGTTTTTTCTCGTCCACTTCAATCAGCGCGTCCTGATACGGCTTTTGCCAGTCGGGGTAGCGAAGCACTTCTCTTGGTTCCATTGCAGTTATTTCCATTCCAATTGAGAGTTCCATCCTGGGTCTTTTTTTAGAGAGCTAACGGACGCTGACGCTGTATGGCTCAGTTTTCCTAATGGGAGTTCTAACCATCAGGTTGTCATCTTCGGTGACTTTTTTCCTGGGGACTTCCGGGTCTGCGATCTTCTTCACCTTTTCCACGGGGATCTGCTCGAAATGTGTTTTGCGTGTTGGCATGGTCTCCTGGTCCTCGCTTCATTCCAAACAGTAGCAGGCTTGAACTGATACGGGTGAAATCTTTAGCAGAATCTTTGCCGCGCTTAGCCGCCCTAGGCTAATGAATTTAAAATATTTGCACACACTCCTGTCTCAAGAGGAACGGCTCCCCTGCTTAGGGGAGCAAGCCGCAATTTGACGATGTTAATTTTTTTGGTGCACAGGTCGTTAGGTTTTGAGTACGATTACGTCACGTTAGTTTAACGTTTTCGCGTTGAACAGGGGGTATTTATGGGGGCACGGGTGAAAAAAGATCCCTTGAACTTCAGCACAATGTCGCAGCTGGATGTTCCGCAAGGGCGGAATGGCAAGCACAAAATAATCGTCACCGCCATCCTGTCGGACCTTGACCAGATCAAGGAAGGGGTGGCGCTCAAGGTGCCATTGGTGCAATTGGCGGAAGGCAAAGAAAAGGTACGATCAGCGCTGAATCGTGCGACGCGCAAGTCCGGGCGCCGGGTTGCTACAGCGACGGACGCCGACTTCTTGTACGTGTGGAATCAAGGCCAACAGTCGGCTTAACCGTAGCCTGGCATTCGGGTAAGAGTGGTTGGGGCGGTACATCCTCGGCAATTCCTAACACATCTTAG
>QIAS01000433.1:0-498 GCA_003225615.1 Acidobacteriota bacterium
TGTGACGGGCTCACCGATACCCTGACAGCGAGACTCACCAAGTTAGCCGGAAACCGCCCCCTAGAGGTTGTGCCCGCCAGCGAAGTGCGCGCCGAGGGTGTAAACAGCGTAGAGCAGGCCCGCAAGGATTTCGGTGTGGGACTGGTTCTGGCGGGAAGCCTCCATGAATCCGGCAGCCAGGTCCGTGTGACTTATAGCTTGGTGGATGCCAAAACCCGGCGGCAATTGCACGCGGACACCATCGACGCAAATTTAGCTGACCCCTTTGCCGTCGAAGACCAGGTAGTAAGCGGAGTTCTGGCCATGTTGGGATTGGAGATCCAACCTAACGAACGAGTAGTTCTCGCGGCGCGCGGAACCCATGATCCTTCCGCTTACGAGCAATACCTGCGTGGCCGAGGATATTTGCTCGATTACCACAAGCCCGAAAACATCGACAGCGCTATTGCAGCCTTTAATCGAGCTCTCAGTCTCGACCCCAAGTATCCGCAGGCGTAT
>QIAS01000433.1:513-5319 GCA_003225615.1 Acidobacteriota bacterium
CAGAGCTACGAAGAAGGCCAGCACGGCAAAGACTGGATCGACAAGGCGAGATCCGCCTGTGAGCAGGCCGCATCCGCTGCTCCTCAACTCGCCGACGGCCACATCTGCCTGGGTCGCGTCTATCGTGGGACCGGGGAGTATGAAAAGGCAGCGGCAGAATTCCAGAAGGCCACTGCCCTCGATGCCACCAGTGATGACGCCTACCGTGGCCTTGCCGGCGCCTACGAAAAGCTCAACAAACCGGTGGACGCAGAAGCCACTTACCGGCAGGCTATCCGTTTGCGGCCGCAGTACTGGGCGGGATACAGCTGGCTCGGAAATTTCTATTTCCAGCAGGGGCGTTTCGACGATGCCATCCGTATGTTCCAGCAAGTGACTGCGCTGGCCCCGGATAATTTCCGCGGCTACTCCAACCTCGGTGCTATGTATCTTACGGAAGGCCGCTATCAGGAAGGGATAGGCGTGCTGGAGAAGTCGCTTGCCATACGCCCGACGGCAGGAGCCTATGACAACCTGGGCAACGCCTATTTTTCCATGCGCAAGTTCGACGCGGCAGCGCGTAACTTTGAAGCGGCCCTGAAGTTCGACAATATAAATTGGCTCACGTGGGGAAACCTCGGGGATGCCTACTATTGGACACCCGGAAAAACGCAGGAAGCGAGCAACGCATACGAACACGCGATTCGTCTGGCAGATGACGAACTGCGGGTAAATCCACGGGACGGTCGGGTCCTCGCTTACCGCGCAACTTATCTGGCCATGGTTGGAAGGAAAGATCAGTCGCTGGCCTCACTGCAAAAGGCGGTATCAATTTCCCCGCAAGATCCCGAAGTGCAGTTCCGGGCCGCATTGGTCTATAACCATCTTGGCGATACGACCCAGACCCTGGAGTGGCTGCGCAAGGCGCTCGCCTCAGGAGTACACTCCAATTCCGTGCGTGACACGGCGGACTTTGATCACCTCCGGGAGGACGCCAGATTGCAGCAACTGTTAAAGGGCCACTAACTACAATCAAGGGCGACTAACCACGAAATTTCAGGCCCATCATGAGAATTACGACAAGGAGGAGATATGACTGCAAGAAGAAATTCTTCGTTGGCCGAAACTGAGAAGACAGTGCTTGCCATGCCCGGCGCCAGGTTGAAGGTACATATTGGCATGGATGGCGCAGTCGATAACGAAACTGTCAACGTAAGCAAGTCAGCAAAGGACGAGATTGTTTGGCGCTCAGATGGAGAGGCGTTTAGAGTCGACTTTCCGGTCTCTCCGTTTGGACGCCAAAATTTTGAAGTGAAAAAAGCGGAGGATAAGTCCTCCGGACCTGTCAGGGAAGACGCAGGCGTAGGCTACTACCCGTATTACATCACCATCGGTGGTGGGAAGACCGTAGATCCGGGCGTAAACGTAAAACCATGAGCCTGGCGGAACCGTGCTGCTAACTCACCCGGCATCGGCGAATACTCGCACTTGGCAACGCGCGCACAACGTGCTCTCTTTTAAGTCGATCCACTCCACCGCGTGCGAGGGCGCCATGGCGCAGCGGTAATCGTCGCAGTGAGTCAGGTCCAAGGTGTGTCCAATCTCGTGCACGGCTTCTTTCAAGAGCCGCTCTCGAAGGATAGTTCTGTCCGCCGAAAGTCCATAGAACTCCTGCCGCAGCCGGTTGGCCGAAACTACTGCACAGGGCCCGCCCATCTGGGCTTCCCCAAATACGAACGTGAGAATGGGGATGTAGAGGTCTGCTGCTGCAACTCCCAATATCCGCCAGGACTCTGCACTCACATACCTCTGCATGCGTTGCAGAATTTCTGACGAATGATATTGCTGGCGTTCTCCATGGAAGGCAAACTCCGGATTCAGTCGTCTGGGGAGCACTTCACAGGGAAGTCGAAAAATATCCGCCAGCATGGGCCCCAGGTCCATCAGCAGCCCACCCTCCAGATCGCCGATCGAAAGCAGTTGCAGCACCTTCATCGCGTTTCAACGAGAGGTTTGCTCCAGCCATATCTTTTCAGTTTGTGATGCAGCGTGACCCGGTCAATGTCCAGGATTTCCGCTGCGTGAGTCTGGTTCCAGCCACATTGCTCAAGAACGCGCAGGATGTGGGCCTTTTCCATGTCTTCCAGCGACTTGGGCGCGCCGTTCGGAACCGTCGTTTTGAACACGAAGTCGGCCTCACGCAGTTCCGGTTCCTCGGCCACTACCATCGCACGCTCCACCGCGTTCTCCAGTTCGCGAACATTGCCGGTCCAGGCCTGCTGCTGCAACAGGCTCATGGCATTAGGAGAGACGCGAGTGATTTTCTTGTTCATCTGCAGAGAAAACTTGCGCACGAAGTGGTCCACCAGCAAAGGAATATCCTCGCGCCGTTCCCGCAATGCCGGCAGTTCAATGCGAAATACATTCAGGCGGTAAAACAGGTCAGGACGAAATTTGCCCTCTTCGATCAGCTTTTCCAGGTCTTTGTTCGTCGCCGCCACGCAGCGAAAATCCACTTTGATCGGCTGATTGCTCCCTACCCGCACAATCTCACGTTCCTGCAGCACCCGCAGCAGGTCCGTTTGCGTCTTCAGGCTGATGTCGCCAATCTCGTCCAGAAAAACCGTGCCGCCTTCCGCGATTTCGAATTTCCCCTTCTTGCGATACTGCGCCCCGGTAAAGGCACCCTTTTCATGCCCGAATAGCTCACTTTCCAGAAGCGTCTCCGTCAGAGCCCCACAGTGAATCACAACCAGCGGATGAAAGCGCCGTGGGCTGGCGTGATGAATGGCCCGCGCCACTGTAATCAGCACCGTGGCATCGGTGGGCGCCACCGTTTCAATCGCGTTGAACACCTTTTGCATCGCGGTGCCCTGGCCGACGATGTCTTCCGGACGCGCGACTTCCGCCACTGTCTCCCGCAGGCGCACGTTTTCCTGCTCCGTTCGCTTGTGCGCGAGTGCGTTCTTCACCAGGTGCGCGATGTCATCGGGATCGAGGGGCTTGGTGACGTAGTCGTAGGCGCCGTTTTTCAGAGCAGCTACCGCTGTCTCTACAGACGCGTAGCCGGTCATCATAATTACCGTGAGGCCAGGATCGATTTCGTGCATGCGGCGCTGCAGTTCAATGCCGTCGGTGCCGCGCATCTTGATGTCCACCAGCGCTACGTCCCAGCGCTGCTCGGCAAGGCGAGTCAGCGCGTCATTGGCATTCTCCGCGGTGCTCACCTGAAAACCCTCTTCGTGAAACCACTTGCCCAGCGAATCGCGCACGCTGAGTTCATCGTCCACGATCAGCATTTTTCCTTGGTCGGTCAATTTAATCACCTCGCTTGCGTGCCGGCAGTTTCGGGTACCTCGACTCGAGGCTTTTCATCATGCAGAGGCAGACTGACTACAAAAGTCGTGCCCTTCCCGATTTCCGACTTCACTTCAATTTTTCCTCTATGCCGCTCGATGATGCTGCGGCTTACCGCCAGACCCAGCCCGACTCCGTGCCCGCTCTCCTTGGTAGTAAGGAAGGGTTCGAACATTCGGGGCAGGAGTTCCGGCGCAATACCCACTCCGTCATCCCGCACTTCAAATTCAATTTCCTGCGTGCTTTTGCTCAGCCGCGTCTTCAGCCAGAGATTGCCCCCGCGCGGCAGCGCATCGATTGCGTTCATTACCAAAGCCAGCAGCACTTGTTCGATCTGCGCTCCATCGCATTGCGCTGGGGGCAGTCCCTCTGCCATCTCCAATTGCAGTTGAACGCCGCCCATTTCCATCTGATGTCGAACCAGCATCACGCAACGATTTACGATCACGTTCACGTCCGTGGATTCCAGGTTCATCGGCGCAGTCCGCGAGAAGGTCAAAAGGTTTTTCACCAGATCGCCGCAACGCCGGCTCTCCGCGGCGATGAGGTCGAGACATTCTGTGGCTTCCTGCTTCTTCTCCGTCGCCTGGCCGCGGTCCACCCACTTCCGCAGCAGCTTGGCATAGGTCAGGATTCCGGATCATGCGCCACCACGGCCGCCATTTTGCCGATGGAAGCCATCTTTTCCACGTGCAGCACCTCTTCTAGCGTGCGCTTCAACTCGCGTGTCTTCTCATCCACACGATCTTCCAGATGCTTGGCCCAGGCCACGATCTCTTCATTCGCGGCTCGCAACTGCAGGCTCATGCCGTTAAACGAGTCCGCCAGATCGCCCACCTCGTCATGCGATTGAACTTTGATCTGGTATCCAAGCTTTCCTTTAGCAAGCCGCTCCGTTCCCGTCTTGAGCTTCTTCAGGGGCCCGGCAACCTCGCGCCAAACGAATGCACCGCTCACCAATGCAATGGTCAACATCGCAATACCGTCATAGATCCACATGACCTGGCTGCTCTGTGCGAGCTGCATGTCAGCCTTAGCCAGAGACATGCTGGTATCCAGCACGCCCAGAATTTGCTGGCTGGCGGGATGCGCGTGACACGCCGCATTCGAGCAGGCCGGCTGGTTTTCTATGGGCGTGATGATTCCCAGCACGCGGTGTCCACCCCCGTTGCGGTAGACACGGAAACGGTCCGGACGGTTCAGACGAGACAATGCTTGCGAGTGAGCATGGCAGCCGTAACAAGCTTCTGCATCCTTGTCCACGATGTGGCTGACTTCCGAAGGATCGGTCGAGTAGCTGATCCGCCCGTCGCGATCGAAAATCCGCACGCGCACCATGCCCGGCTCGTCCGCGATCGTGCTCATTACGTGGTACAGCCCCTCGCGGTCGTTGCGCAGCATGTAATAAGTGGTGCTGCGTTTGATCACGTCGCTGACTCGCTCGGCGCTGGTAAGCGTGGCCGCTTCCAG
>QIAS01000434.1:0-5808 GCA_003225615.1 Acidobacteriota bacterium
CGCGCCCATACGCCTTGGGAGTGGCAGCCCAAGCTTAAGCAAATTGCGGAGGAGCTTGGCATGGATTTATTCTCCAGCGCCTTCGATTCAAGTGCCGTAGATTTTCTCGAGCAGTTGAACGTTCCCGCGCACAAGGTTGCCTCCTTTGAGTTGTTAGACATTGCTTTGATTCAGAAGATGGCACGCACGGGGAAGCCGCTCATCATGTCCACGGGAATGGCAAGCCTGGAAGAGATCGAAGAAGCGGCAGGAGCAGCTCGCGACGCGGGAGCCACACAGATTGCTCTCTTGAAGTGTACGAGTGCCTATCCCGCCGCGCCGGAGGAGATGAATTTAAGAACCATCCCGGAACTCGCGCGCAAGTTCGGGGTTCCCGCCGGGCTTTCGGATCACACCCTGGGGATCGTCGCATCGGTAACAGCAGTGGCGCTTGGCGCCTGCATCATCGAGAAGCACCTTACGATTTCGCGAGCCCTAAAAGGACCGGATAGCGCCTTCTCGCTGGAACCGAGCGAGTTCAAGGGTATGGTGGATGCGGTTCGGATTGCAGAACGGGCGCTGGGTGAAGTTAAGTTCGGAGCCCATGGGCGGGAAGCCGGAAGCCATATTTTCCGGCGTTCTCTGTTCGTTGTTTGCGATGTGCGGACGGGAGAACCTTTTACTCCCGAAAACGTCCGCTCCATTCGTCCCGGCCACGGTTTACATACGCGTTTCTTGTCGGAGGTTCTGGGCAAGTGCGCCGCCTGTGACATCGCGCGCGGTACGCCTTTGAATTGGGAGCTAGTTCGCAAAACATGAGGCTGGTAAGTCCACTTTTGAAGCGGGTGCTATACCCATGCCTGGCGCAAACCGGGTTTCTTCGGCGCCAGATGGGAGAGGATGATCTGTGTGTGGTTACTTACCATGGCGTGCTCCCGCGGGGATACCGCAGTCCGCATGCTGCGCTCGACGGCGCTCTGGTGACGGCTGATTCCTTCCGTCGGCAACTACGATTCCTCAAATCGCGCTATAACGTAATTTCTGCCCAACAATTTCTGACCTGGCGGCAGAATGAAAGCACACTCCCTCCGCGGGCGGTGCTTGTAACTTCCGATGACGGGCTGCGAAACACGCTCACAGAGATGCTGCCCATATTGCAGGAGGAAGAGGTCACCTGCTTGTTTTTCGTGACCGGCGCTTCGCTGTGGGAGAAACCAGGCATGCTCTGGTATGAGGAACTCTACCTGATGCTTTTGACCGCTCCCGACTGGGCGTTGAGCTTGGATTTGGGCGCCGGTGCGATGCAATCCCGATTAGGCCACGTGAAGACAAGACATTCCGTTTGGTGGAGCCTGGTGAAAGCGCTGTCAGGGTTCGACTCGGACAAACGCCGCGAGCTGCTTGAGAATGCACGTGGGCAATTGCGGTTACCTGAAAATTGGAATCAGCCGTACATGGAAGACCCTGTGCAGCAGCGTAGGTTTCTGCTGCTGAGTCTTACGGAGCTTCGGCAACTTGCCGCTGCTGGAATGCCGATTGGGGCGCATAGCCTGAGCCATCCCGTGCTGTCTCAGTTACCTAGTCCAGTGGCTTGGAAGGAAATCGCGGAGAGCCGCAGCGCTCTTGCAAGTGCGCTTGGCGAACCGGTTTGGTCATTTGCTTATCCATTTGGGGACCCCGCTGGCGTATCCGAGCGCGAATTAGAAATGGCCGCGCGTTCAGGTTACAAATGCGCATTTCTGAATAGAGGAGGCCGCTTCGGCCGGGGGGTGCCAGCCTTTGCAATCCCGCGCGTGCACGTTACGGCTGACATGTCGCTGGCAGAGTTTGAGGCTCACGTATCGGGTTTTCAGCAGGCGCTCCGGCGTCGCCTGATGGGCCCGGAATTCATTCCCGCGGCTGCGGTGCACAGTTGAACCGCAGGGCTTTGATGACCAGCGAAGCGAATCTGGAAATCTACAACGCGCCGGCGATAGCTTCGCACTATGCCGCTTTGGATTATCTCACGCCGTGTGAGCGGCTCTTGTTCGACACGTACCTGCAGCGGGGTATGTCCATCCTCGACTTGGGCGTAGGAGGTGGGCGCACAACCCCGTACCTTTCCAAACTCGCAGCCCGTTATGTCGGGGTGGACTACGCGCCTGAAATGGTGAATATCTGCCGCGCAAGATTTCCACAGCTGGAATTCGTGCAGGCAAGCGCGGCTGAGATGCCCATGGTTCCGGGCGACAGTTTTGAGGCCGTTATTTTCTCTTTCAATGGCCTGGACACGTTGGCGCCACGCGAACAGCTCTGGAATTGCCTGCGAGAGTGCAACCGTGTGCTTCGAGTCGGCGGAGTCTTCATCTTCTCCTCTCATAACCCGCGCTCGGTTCTGATTCGGCCTTCGTGGAATCGCAAGCGCGTAAGTTCGTTTGCGGAAACGCTGGTAGGAGGAGCCAGGCCGCTTTTTAGTCCCACCTTCCAAGTGCTCGCCTGCGTTCGCGTTGTAATCGCGGCGGCAACTGCGCTTGCGGCCACTTGCCGCCGTGCAGTTCAGCGAGGACTGACCCGGGGGTTCTGGTCCGGGGAAGGCTACTTCCACGATCCCGGCCATCCCAACTTGCTCAACCACTACTGGACTCCCGAGCGAGTTGTGTCCGAGCTTAGGCGCTTTGGTTTTCGCTTGCAGAGGAAACTCGGAGATGACTACCCGCGAACCAGTTGCCGTACTACTACGTTTTCACAAAAACCGAATCCTTGTGAGTCGACTGCATTGCGACTGACACTGTTACAAGAGATACCGAAAGACGAGAAGCTACGCCGGGAGTGGAACAAACTCGTCCAGGCAACGGAGCAGCCGCAGGTTTTCTACACATACGAATGGGCACTCGCCGTACAGCGCGCGTACGGCGCTTCACTAAAGCCGCTGATCATGCTCGGCTATCAGGGTGAATCCCTGGTGGGATTAGCTTCGTTGGCGGTCGACCAGTGCGAGCGAAAAGCGCTCTTTCTGTCGAGTACAACTGCAGATTATTGTGACTTTCTGGGCGAACGCGAGCAGAGGGAAAATTTTGTGGATGTTGTTTTCACAACGCTGCGCCAAATGGAAATCGAAAAGCTGGTGCTGGCGAACATGCCGTCGGACTCCACTACTGTCTCGTGTATTGAAACTCTTGGTCCTAAGCATGGATTTTGGCCGTTGATAAGACCGGCCTACTCTTGCGCTCAGGTTGGTTTCGGCTCGGCGCAACAGCGGATGGAAGTAAAAAGAACCTTAATTCGTAAAAAGATGCTGCGCCGGAACTTGAATGCCTTCGAACGGCAAGGTCCCGTGCGGCTCAACCATATTAGGGAGTGGAACCAGATACGAGCGGTACTTCCACGTTTTTCGAATAGGCATGTTGCAAGGTTTCTTTCCCAGGGTCGCATTAGCAATCTGATTGCTGCTGAGCGCCGCGTGTTTCTGGATGAACTCGCGAAATTGTTATCCCAGTCAGGACGGCTGGTTCTGACCGAACTGATGGTTGGGGACCTGGCCGTCGCATGGAATTATGGCTTCCAGTTCGCCAGGACTTGGTTTTGGTATCAACCCACCTTCGACAGCGGATTGGAGAAGCACTCTCCGGGTTTGTGCCTTCTTGCGAAAATGGTAGAAGAGGCTTGCGAGCGGGAGGATATCAGCCTTTTTGATCTCGGGTTGGGCGACGAAGGTTACAAAGACCACTTCACGACTCAGACGCGACAGACAGTGCATCTTACCGCGACGGCATCATTTTCCAAGCACATCCACGAAGTCGCGCGTTACCGAACCACACAGCTAGCTAAAGTCTCACCCAGAGTGGAGCAGAGCTTGCGCCGTGTCAGAAGCCGACTCAACGGGGCTGCCGCCAGTTTACGGAAGTCAGGTGTCGTGGGCGTTGGTGCATTGTCTATACAGCGCCTGTCGAGGAGTTGCTTCGGCCATGAGAAAGTTTACTTTTACGATTGGCCGGCAACGGTGTCGCCAAATTGCACGGTCCTTTCACGACGCCTGGCGTTAAAGCAGATCGGTCTTGAACTTCTGGCAATAGCCGCGATGGAGTACGCTGACGACACTGAGACTCTGCAGTATCTGTTGCGGTGCGCGAAAAGGCTGCGCAGTGGCGAACAGCAAGGGTTTGCGCTTGTGACCTCCAGCGGCACCCCGGTTCACTTGTGCTGGGTGACGGGCTTCGAAGGCTTTTACATTGCAGAACTGAATCGCAAACTGGCTGCACCTTCCCCTAACTCGGTTTTGGTGTTTGATTGCTGGACGCCGCATTCGGCGAGAGGAAAGGCATTTTACGCAACGACCATCCAATTAGTAGCTGGGCGACTGCTCACAGAAGGCGAGGCACCTTGGATCTTCAGCGCGGCCAGTAATTCAGCTTCGGTGCGAGGTATCGAGAAAGCTGGATTTCGGCAACGCTACTCATTAATCCGCCGCAAATTGCTGCTGTGGCAAAAAGTGCAGAGCCATGAAGTTGCGGAGATGTCTGTTGCGCCGACAGAAATCCTGGTTGGCGCATGACAAACCGTCCTCAATGAGAATACTTCTGCTTCATCCCGATGACTCTCCTCGTCACGGCCCTTGGACCCGTTATAAATGGGATCTGCTCGTTGACTTGGGGAAGAGTTCTGAGTCAATGGCAGCAGCCTGGCAGAAAGACGTTGGCTGTCCTGTGTTGCGCCTGGATCAGTTCCGTCAAAACACCGAGGATCTCGCGTGTGTGGAAGCAATCCTTCGTGCACCCCGAGGGCGCCTGCTGGATTCCGAAGGACTCGACTGGTGGGAGCTTGCAGCGCTTCTGGTTCATGCCGAGATTGAAACCAGCCTTGTGCTGCGACGTGTTGTAGCAGGGTTGCCGGAAAACGTCGATGTCTTTACCAGCCGACCGGACTGGCCCGTGAATGGGGTTGCTGACCTCCTGAATAGCGATGTGCAGAACTTCTTGGGCGGCGGGGTGAATAAGGCGGCAAAGAGGCTGGGGCGTTACGGGCGTGCGTTTCGAAATCTGTCGTTCTCACAGTGGGCCGACATCTGCTTCGACAAGTACGATGGTGAATACAAAAGGCGCGGTCTTTTCGCCAGGCGACCGAGGCCGGCAAACCAGCCTGTGGTGCTGGTTCCCAGCGCCTACACAAATGTTTCTCGCATGGCCGCTGCCTATGCCCGGATGTTGCCCGAGCAGCAATTCCTATTCGTGGCCACGNNNNGATTCGAGCCGCTGCCCAATGTCCGCCTGCGGGGACTCGAGTCCTACATTACCAAGGGTGAATCGCAACAGGAGTGTGCCTGGTTGCTGCGAAACTGGCAAGCGCTGCTGTCGGAGATCCGTCAGAATCCTGACCTGCAGTTGCTCGAGCGATTGGGTAGGCTCGAACATTTCCCGCTTTTCTTTCGACGTGGTCTGGTTTGGCGCGATCTTTGGCGCGAAGTCCTTAGGCGGGAACCAGTGTGCTCCGTGTTTTGCGGCGATGACAGCAATCCGAGCACGCGAATTCCTGTCCTCCTGGCAAAAAAACGTGGCCTGCCTACTCTGGACTTTCATCACGGAGCCCTCGACGGCCGCTTCTTACTCAAAACCTTGCCCTCGGATCTTTATCTCGCGAAAACGGAGATGGAGCGGGATTACTTGCTTCGCGTTTGTCGTCTTCCCTCGAGCAAGGTTGTTTTGGGTGCTCCCCAGCAAGAGGCTATTTCGGGTTCACCAGCACTGGACTGGCAAGTTTCACAGATCGTCCTTTTCTCCGAGCCCTACGAAAGCGCGGGAGGACGGGCAGGGGAGATTTATCGCGAGCTTTTACCGCCACTAGTGCGGTTGGCAA
>QIAS01000434.1:5827-7322 GCA_003225615.1 Acidobacteriota bacterium
CTGCATCCGTTCGAAAGCAAAACTCACAGGCTGCGGCTCATACGCACCATTTTGAACGTCGAACAACGATCTGTAACGGAGGTGCTCACCGGTCCCCTTTCAGATGCCACGCTGCTGAAAACCTGGTTCGGAGCTACCGTCGAATCCAGCACTGCGCTCGACTGCACTTTGCGGGGCGTGCCTTGTTTCCTGTGCGGGTGGCTGGTTCTCTCTTCTTACGAGTACGTACAGCAATATTCTCGATTCGGAGTTGGTTCGGTACTGCATTCCGCCGAACAGATCCCGTGTATTCCCGGCATTCTGGCGGCCAGCGGGAAATCTCCGACGCGGCGACAGGCCATTTGGCAGCCGATTGAACCAAGCCAGCTACGTCGCTATCTGGCAGAAAAAGGTACGATCGTTGATGATCGGGAGGAGCAACCGCAGGCGAGTGTCGCAACATGAAATATGAGTACCGTCCCCGAATTAGCAGAGCTTAAAACAGCCATTGCGGGGCAATCCGCTGCGCCCGACACGGAATCTTTTCGGCGCCACGTCGGGCAGATCTCCCGTCAGTCATCGGTTTTCTTCGCAGGAACCGTGTTCACCACCGGGTTAGGATATGTGTTCAGGGTTTATCTAGCGCGCGTCTTGGGCGCTGAAGCTCTGGGACTGTACGCGTTGGGAATGACGATTGTGGGCTTTTGGGGCATTTTCAATGCTTTTGGGCTACCGCAATCTGCGGTTCGATTCGTCTCCACGTACACCGGCACCGCCCAGCTCAATCACCTGCGCAGCTTCCTTTGGCGGGGGACCGCGGTTCTTTTGATAGGGAATTGTGTTCTGGGTGGAATTTTTGTGTGGTCCGGACCCTCGATCGCGCTGCGTTTCTACCACACGCCCGCGCTCACGCGTTATTTGTATTTCTTCGTCTTGATCATGTTTCTGGGTGCCCTGACGGGTTTCTTCGCCCAGGTTTTGGCGGGCTACAAGAATGTCACGCGACGTACCCTCATTACGAATTTTGTCGGGACTCCTGTCNATTGACAGTAATCCTGCTCTTCATGGGAGTGGGCCTCCGGGGATACCTCTTAGCACAAGTTTTGAGTTCCGTACTTGTGCTGCTGCTTCTAGTGTGGACAATTTGGAAAGTCACGCCTCCACAAGCGCGGCTGTGGACAGGGTCTTGGGCTCATATGGACTCCGAAGTTGTTGCGTTTTCATCCAGCGTGCTCGGAATCGGCATACTTGAATTTTGCCTTGCACAGGCTGACAAGGTTCTTATCGGCTACTACCTGAATGCCCGCGAGGTGGGCATCTATGCCATTGCAGCCGCGGTCGTCGGGTTCGTGCCAATTGCCCTACAATCTGTGAATCAGATTTTTTCACCTACCATCGCCGACCTCCACGGGCGCGGCGAGCGCGAATTGCTGCAACGTCTATTCCAGACTCTCACCAAATGGATTCTCGGGCTCACCCTTCCATTGGCCACATTCGTAATTATTTTCGCCGCTCC
>QIAS01000435.1 GCA_003225615.1 Acidobacteriota bacterium
CCTTTGACTATGGCAAAGTAATCGCTCTGCTCGGGGGCGATGTTGCCTAATCCTGGGCCTGCACGAACTACGTCCACAATCACGCACGGCAGTTGCGCCCCGGCAAGATAGGAGATCCCCTCTTGCATCAAGCTCAGCCCGGGGCCCGACGAGGCGGTCATCACACGTGCGCCTGCGGCCGCCGCGCCATAAACCATGTTGATAGCGGCGATTTCGCTCTCGGCCTGCAGAAAAGTTCCGCCCACTTGCGGAATGTACAAGGCCGCGTATTCGGCGATTTCGCTGGCCGGCGTAATGGGGTATCCGTAAAAAGCGCGGCATCCGGCGAGGATGGCGCCTTTGACAATTGCAACGTTCCCTTTACAAAGCTGGCGCATGCTCGCCTCCTTGTGGGACCGCCGGTTTCAGCGGCGCGATCTGCCGGTAGACCTTGATGGCGCCCGGCTCCGGGCAACAGTAGAAGCAAATGCCGCAGCCCGTGCAGTCGTGCCCGCTATAGCGGGCCGGATGCACCCCGTAGGCGCTCAGTTCGGGCGCCAATTGCAGGCACTTCGGCGGGCAGGACTCCACGCACAACCCGCATCCTTTGCACTCCTCTACGCTGATGGTGACCTTCCCACGTGCTTTTCCCGGCATGTTCACCTCGCTGTGGCTGTCTGTGCGATGGGAGGACGCTGCAACCATTTTGTCGTTTCGCAATACTGGTACAGCTCGTCACGGAACTTGGGATGGGCAATCTCGATTAACGATTTCGCGCGCTCCCGGATCGACTTACCGTGCAGGTACGCCACTCCGTATTCGGTCACTACGTACCGGATCAGCCCGCGGGAAGTCACTACGCCGGCTCCGGGACTCAGCATGGGAACGATTCTGGAAATCGCGCCGTTCTTGGCGGTAGACGAAATCGCGATGATGGGCTTGCCGCCTTTGGAGCGTGATGCGCCGCGCAGAAAATCCACCTGGCCGCCGATGCCGCTGTAGAACTGGTTGCCGATCGAATCCGAGCAAACCTGCCCGGTAAGATCAATCTGCAGCGCTGAGTTGATGGCCACCATATTGTCGTTGCGCGCAATCAATCCCGGATCGTTGGTGTAGGCCGTGGGGTGAAATTCGAAGATGGGATTGTTGTCCACAAAATCGAACAGCCGCTTGCCTCCCAGGGCAAAACCGAGAATCAGCTTGCGCGGTTTGAAGTTTTTACGTGCTCCGGTCAGCACGCCAGACTCGATCAGGGGAATGACGCCATCGGAAACCAGTTCACTGTGTACGGCGAGGTCTTTGCGGTCCATAAGGAAGGGCAGCACGGCGTCCGGAATACCGCCTATACCGGTCTGCAGCACGGCTCCGTCCTCGATCAGACCTGCCACGTTGCGCGCGATGGCCACGTGCAAGTCGGTGATCTCCGGTTTCTTCATTTCACACAACGGGCGCGATGATTCGACCACCGCATCAATGTCGCTCACCTGAATAAAGCTGTCACCGTAGGTGCGTGGCATTTGATCGTTTACTTGGGCCACCACGTAATGAGCGCATTTGGCGGCGGTGAGGCTGGTGTCAACCCCTACTCCGAAGCTGCAAAACCCGTGTGAGTCTGGAGGAGAAACTTCAATCAGCGCGATGTCGATCGCCATAGCGCCGCTCTCAAACAGATTTTCGATTTCGCTGAGGTATACGGGCGTGTAGTCCGCGCGCCCTTCATTAATGGCTTCGCGAACGTTTGCGCCGATGAACATCGCGTTATGACGGAAGTGCCCTGCCATCTCGGGAGCAACGTAGTCAGCCCGGCCCATGGTCATCATGTGGACGATTTCGACGTCTTGCACGAAAGGAGCGCGCCGGATCAGGGCTTCCACCAACGTTTCCGGCTCGGCGCAACCGGGTTGGATGTACACACAGCAACACACTCGCAAACCAGCATGGTTACTGAAGATTTATGGCCAGTAATCTTCCGCTGTGCTAAGTACTGTACTAGGATTCATCATGCTTCGACGGTCAGTTGTCACAATTTGGGTCCGGCATCAAGGCGATTGCAAATATGCAAGTCGCAGCGATAGGAACTTTGCGCGGGATTGTGATTGCGTAAAATGGCTGCGGTATTCCGGTGAGGCTTGCTTCTGCAGATACCGCCACAAGGGCCGACAGCATCGGTTGAGTGCTGCAACGCGTTCTTGGGCGACGGCTGAGGATAAGAGAGCGGAGCTACAGCAGCGATTAGATTCTGGCGAAACTGCCGCGCTACCAAAAGTCGTTGAGACGAAGCGGTCCACAATAGCCCAAGAAATTGACCTGTTCATCCGGGCAAAGCAGGACGAGGGCCGGTCTCCCGAAACCATCCGCAAACTTCGTAGCCAGCTTGGTCTGTTTGAGCAGTTCCTAGCGACTCGGTCAAAGTTTTTCGCGTCGGAAATAACCAGAACGGACGTTATTGAATTTCGGTCGGGCTGGGCCTCATGGAAATCGGGCCGGACGCGACAGAATGCCCAGACCAACATTCGCGGTTTTATCCGCG
>QIAS01000436.1:0-2406 GCA_003225615.1 Acidobacteriota bacterium
TCGGGAATGCGGACCTCAATCGCATTCTCCGGCCATGGGCCGCAAAACGTCTAAAAGGAGAAAACATGAAGAAGCTGTCTTCCACTGTCTTGCTTGCGCTCATCGGACTTTTTGCGTTGAGTGTCGATGCACGGGCCCAGGAGAAGAGTGTGGTTGCGACCGTCCCGCATGCGTTTGTGGCCGCAGGCAAAACTTTTCCCGCAGGCACGTACACAATAAGTCCCGTCACTTCTGACACGCAGCCTGTCTTGAAGATCCGTAACAATGAAACTGCGCAGTCCGCAGCGTTCCTGCTACCCGTTTCCGCGGGTGATGCAGTGGATCATTCGGGACTTACCTTTAAACGCGTCGGGGATGCATACTACCTCAGCCGGATCGCAACCGATGTCGCCATCTATACCCTGCGCAAGCCCAAGGCAGCCACCAGCGTAGCCAAAGATAAACAGTACAATGGCACGTCTTCTGCGGGAAAATAAGGCGCAGCCTGCGGTTCGTGGACGCTAAACAATGCCCAAGTGATCATTGCAATCACTTGGGCTTTTTTCTGCAATGTGTTGAACAGAGCTGCAGCAGCAGCCGCTGCACTCGCCGCGTTAACCTGCGCCGATTTTCTTCGGGAACAGGGAGGCGCGTCGCTGGGGCAGGGTTGGATCGGGCAAAGCCCGGCCAATCCAAAGTGGCAACGTACCCTCGCCCTGGACCACCCGCTTCCCTCAGCGCGCTTGGGAGCCGCTCAGAATGTCTTCCCGCGCCGTCTCCCGGCAATTGGGTTCTGGGCAGGAATAATGGATCATGTTGCGCTGCCGGTCCAGGCTGGAGATGAACATCGGCCGGCTATGGTAATCGCAACGCGGCTGCTGAGAAGAAAACTGCGGCGCCTCTCCCCATTTCGGAGTCACATATCCCAGCCGCTCGCTGAAGCAGCGCCGGCAGAACTGCGCCGTGCAGCGGAAAAAATCAATGCAATAATCCGCGTTATAGGGCGCGCTGAATGGCTCCATCGTCCGAAAGTGCTTGTCACAAAGCGGCAGAATGTCGCTCCGCATCACCCCGAGTCTAGCATCCCAGGAGGGTCAAAGGCTCAGCGCTCCCTAGCTACTAGCTACTAGCTACCAGCTCCCTAGCTACCAGCTACCAGCTACTCTTCCCCGACTGTTATTTGCAGAACCGACCTCCCAATACTGTTCCGGACTATAATGCTCCGCCTATGCAAAGCGTTCTCATGCGGCATTGTCCCGCGTCGCAGCCCCCTGGAAATATTCCGGCGTGGACAGGAATGGGGAACGGCAAGGGCAGCACGCGGTCATCGCCAGGTAGCCGCAGCAAGCGTCGTCCGATGCCGCGCAAGGCGCAGGGCAATCGTGTGTTCCTCTTTGGGCGTCTGCGAGAATTAGCACTATATCGGGCCGAGGTGCTGCGCAGCGAGGGCTTCGCCGTATCCACTCCGGACACAAAGGAAGAAGCGGTCGCCGCTATTCGACGCGGCAGCTTCGATGTCGCGGTTCTCACCTACACCCTCTCCAGCGACACGGTGCAAGAGCTTGCCGAGTTGATCCGGGAGTATTGCCCTGACGCCCCCCTGATTGCGATTTCAACCTCAAGAAAAGAAGATCGCGAGATCAATCCCGATGAAATCGTGATAGCGGATGAGGGCCCCGCCGCCCTGATAGCCGCCCTTCGCAGGGCCACCCGCACCAACTAATCCAGTTCGCGGAACGCGGACTGAAGCCCGCGAATTCTGCCCGGATGTGCTGTTAACGAATTACAAAGCACAAAAAAACCCCGCTCCGAAGAGCGGGGCCTGTTCAAGCCAAAAGCTAAAAGCCAAGAGCCTAAAGCCCAAAGCCAGTCTTAGTACATATCTCCCATGCCGCCGTGTCCGCCCGGAGCTCCCGCCGAAGCCTTCTTCTCTTCCGGAATCTCCGCAACCAGCGCTTCGGTCGTGAGCATCAGTGACGAGATCGAGCCCGCATTCTGCAACGCAGTGCGCACGACCTTGGTCGGATCGAGCACGCCCGCCTTCACCAGGTCTTCGTACTCGTCAGTCTGAGCGTTGAACCCATAGTTCGGGTCTTTCGCTTCCTGGATCTTGCCCAGCACGATTGCCCCTTCTTCACCGGCGTTCTCAGCGATCTGGCGCGCCGGTTCCTGCAGAGCGCGCTTCACGATGTTGACGCCGATCTGCTCATCGCCCTCGAGCTTCAGCTTCTCGAGCGCGGGCAGGCAGCGCACCAGTGCCACGCCGCCGCCAGGGACGATGCCCTCTTCAACCGCCGCGCGGGTAGCGTGCATCGCGTCCTCGACACGAGCCTTCTTCTCTTTCATTTCGGTCTCGGTCGCAGCGCCCACTTTGATCACCGCAACGCCGCCAACCAGTTTCGCCAACCGCTCCTGCAGTTTCTCGCG
>QIAS01000436.1:2563-4592 GCA_003225615.1 Acidobacteriota bacterium
CGCCGGTGATGATGGCGATATCCTGCAGCATAGCCTTCCGCCTATCGCCAAACCCCGGAGCCTTCACCGCGCAAACCTGCAAAGTTCCGCGCAGCTTGTTGACCACCAGCGTAGCCAGAGCCTCGCCCTCAACATCCTCAGCAATAATCAGAAGAGGCTTGCTGCTCTTGGCAATCTGTTCCAGCAAAGGAAGCAGATCCTTCATCGAGCTGATCTTCTTCTCGTGAATCAGAATGTAAGCATTCTCCAGAACCGCTTCCATCCGCTCCGGATCCGTCACAAAATAAGGAGACAGATATCCACGATCGAACTGCATCCCCTCGACCACTTCCAACTGAGTCTCCAGAGTCTTCGACTCTTCGACGGTAATGACGCCATCCTTCCCCACCTTCTTCATAGCCTCGGCAATAATCTTCCCAATAGTCTCATCGTTATTAGCCGAAATCGTCCCCACCTGCGCAATCATTTCGCCCGTTACCGGTTTGGAGAATTTGTCCAGTTCTCCTTTTTCGCGGTTGCCTTCTTTGTCGAGGCGGCCGCAGATGAGGGTAACGGCTTTCTCGATTCCGCGTTTCATGGCCATGGGGTTGGCGCCGGCGGCTACGGTTTTTACGCCTTCGCGGTAGATGGCTTGGGCGAGGACGGTGGCGGTGGTGGTGCCGTCGCCGGCTACGTCGCTGGTTTTGCTGGCGACTTCGCGGACCATCTGGGCGCCCATGTTCTCGAGGCTGTCTTTGAGTTCGATTTCTTTGGCTACGGTGACGCCGTCTTTGGTGATGGTCGGCGAACCGAATTTCTTTTCTCACCTTCACCGCGTCGGCGAGAAGGTTGACGCCGCGGAGAATCGCTTGCCGCGACTCTTCGCCATGAACAATCTGCTTTGCCATAGTTGAAATCTCCTATTCGCTTTACGAAGTTTTTGCAGGCGAGGCCTGCGGAAATGTCTTTGGTTACGAACGATTCATCGAGCCTTCAGCGGCGCGATCCGGCGGTTTCTTTTTTGGCGGCGCCGGTCAGAACGCCGAGGACTTCTTCTTCTTTCATAATGACGAAATCTTCGCCGTCAATCTTGATGTCGTTGCCGGAATACTTGCCGAACAGAATGCGGTCGCCAACCTTCAGGTCCAAGGGGATCACTTGGCCCTTTTCGCTGACGCGGCCGGAGCCGACAGAAATCACTTCGCCTTCCTGATTCTTCTCTTTGGCGGTGTCGGGAATGATGATTCCACCACGGGAAGTTTCGGCTTCTTCCACGCGACGGACCAGAATGCGGTCGTGAAGAGGGGTGAACTTTGCCATAGTATGGGAACTCCTTTCGTATTGTTAGTGGTTCAGATTGTTATATATGCGGGGAATTTCCGGGAACTCTGCTAGCACTCGGTCCTAACGAGTGCTAATTGTATTAGGTTTAGCGTGGGATTGTCAAGGGGGCGGGAAGTGCTTTTGATCGGCGTTGCGCGGACTAAGTAAGAGCTTTCAACCGCAAAGTCGCTAAGGAAGAACCGCAAAGACCGCTAAGAAGGGGGGAAGCTTTGAACCGGAGAGGTCGCGGAGAAAGGCCGAGTTCGCCGAGAGAAGCCGCAAAGACAAAGACCGAGGTCGCAGAGAGGAGCCACAAAGAAAAGAATGACGACGCGCTTCGCTAGCGGGATCGCCTCAGGAGTGTTTGCCCGTCATACCGCAGCGTGGCGATCCCGGCAGTTTGGTGCAGGCCAAAGCCATGGTCTCAAAGACTCGCTCGTAGCGGAATTCCGGCTTTTTGTAGGCTTTCTTGCCGGGTTTTTCCTTGTTGTCGGATCTCTTAGTTTCCATGTTCCCCCCGGTTAAGCGCTATGTTACATATTTTTCGTATTCAGGCATAGAAGAATGGTGCAGAGGGGAACCATTATCGAGCAGGGCTCGAGTCTATTTATTAGTAGCGTAGATCTCCTGCAGCAGTTCATAGGCTCGGCGGAGATGGGGGATGACGATGCTGCCTCCAACGACGAGCGCGACATTGAGGGCTTCCTGCTGTTCTTCGCGAATGGCT
>QIAS01000437.1 GCA_003225615.1 Acidobacteriota bacterium
CCTTACCCGATGTAATTCCTACCGTTTTTGGCCAGTGGCCCACTTTGAGTTCAGGGGATCCGGGCGGCATCTTATTTGGCACACTCGCCCGCATAGGCCAGGTGTTTCGTTGGCGTGACATGGCAGACGTGATGAGTGCTGATCCCTATCCGGTGGGGAGCGTGCCGGATTTGGATGATGCGGCATATGGCGCCACGCTCGCTCCACCCATGATACGCACCTCGATTTGGACGCGCGAAGTCGTGCGTCAGTCCTACGGCAGCCGTGCCGTGTGGATGGTGTTAGAGGACTTTAACGCCAACGGGCAGTTCCCGAACTTTACCCAGTTGCGCACGCAGGCCTATAAGGCCATCATCAACGGTGCTACGGGAATCCTGTGGTGGGGATTCGTGAGTGAGAAGGGCATCGAATACGAATGGTACGTAGCCGGAAACCAACAACCTTATTCCGATTTCAAGCGGCTCTCCCAGGAAATCATGATGCTTGAGCCGATCCTGATTTCGCCAGCTCGGCCGGACCTGGTCGCATCGGTATCCGCTCCGAATCCGCCGCTGGAATACCTGGTGAAAGCTGGTACGAATCCGAGCGAGACCGTAATCTTTGCCAGCAACTTCACCGACGCGCCCATCGGAAATGTCACGTTCAGATTGTCGCTGTCATCGCCACAAAGTACTGTTAGTGTGTACGGTGAAAATCGAGCCCTCCCCATCAGCAACGGAAGCTTTACCGACAATTTCAACGGATATGACGTGCACGTCTATATCGTTCAGTAACCTATACTCAAGAACTCGGGGGCTCTTTCGCGATGACAACTTATTTGCAACGTCTGAGGTGGGGTATACGATTCCTGCTCGGTACCAGCCGAGGGGGGCGGAATTTTGGTATTTACCCGGACGATGTGTATATCGTTTCTTATCCTAAATCCGGAAACACATGGATGAGATTCTTAATTGCTAATCTGGTCAATTCTGATGATCCGGCAACGTTCGCCAATATTGAACTTAGGATTCCTGACGTGTACAAGAACAACCGGAAGCAGCTCGCTCGGGTGCCCCGGCCCCGCATCGTCAAGAGTCATGAGTATTTCGATCCGCGTTACAAGCGCGTAATCTACGTGGTCCGCGATCCTCGGGACGTGGTGATTTCTTACTACCACTTTCATCGGAAAACGCAGAAGATTCCAGACGGATATCCCATGGATCAGTATGTCTCGCGTTTTATCGTGGGTGACGTGGATGAATACGGATCCTGGGACGAAAACATCGGCAGCTGGTTGGGCACGCGCTACGGTACAGAATCGTTTCTCCTCTTACGATACGAAGACCTGCTAAAAGCTCCGGCAGTGGAGCTGTCCAAGATCGCCGCCTTCCTCGGCCTAAGTCGCAGTGCTGGCGATATTGCAAAAGTGATCGAGTTGAGTTCAGCAGATCGCATGCGCCAACTGGAGCAGGACCAGGCACACATCTGGATCAATACCGAAAAAACGCGCAAAGACATTCCTTTTGTACGCAACGCCAAGTCGGGCGGTTGGAGAGCGAATCTTCCCGACCACCTGGTGGAGCGAATTGAACGCGCGTGGGGTCCGTTGATGCGTAGGTTGGGTTACGAGTTGGTGCACGATGTTGACGAGAATGCGTTCAATCGCGATGTTCAGGAACCAATCCCGGCACTTGGCCCACCCCTGCAATAGTGAGTTTGTGAGGACGGAACAGGAACAACGAAGAACATGAGAATTGGCTGGGTTTCATCGGCGTTGCCCTACTTGCCATCACGAGGAGGATTCCGGGTTTCCGGAGCTAACCTGATTCCTCGGCTGGCGCGGCGCCATAGCGTCGATCTGATCTCGTTGCTGGAGGATGATGACGCCGAACACCTGGATTGGATTCGGAGCTACTGCAACTCCGTAGTGACGATCCCGGTGACCACTCCGAGGTTTCCACAGCGGGTCGCCAATTTCATTTCCGGGTATGCCTTCGGCAAATATCTGAGCTGCCGCCCGCAACTGGCGGCGGCCGTGCGCTCCGGCTTTAATGATCATCGTTGGAACATATTGCACGTCGAAGGAAGTTTTGTCGGAGGAATCGTTCCTACGGATCTGCCGGTTCCTAAGCTCCTGTCGGTGCATGATGCCGAGATCCTGCGCGCACAAGAGATGCTGAAATGTCGTATCGGCCTGCGCGATCGCATGCGCTACACCGCGCGTCGCTACTACGAGCGCCGTTATGAGCGTTTGGTCTATCCTCGATACAATCGCTGTCTTGTGTTGGCAGAGCGAGACTTAATATTCAATCGGCGAGTCGTCCCCGAAGCGAAGTGGGCCGTCATTTCTCAGGGAATTGACATAGACTACTTCCGTCCGCTGCCGGTGGAGAAGCTGCCGGACAGCATGGTGTTTCACGGCCACTTATCGTATCCCCCCAACGTGCATGCCGCGTTTGAATTTGCCGACAAGATTTTTCCCCTGATTCGCCGCCAGCGGCCGTCAGCTACCTTCCACCTGGTAGGCGCGTCGCCAACCCCTCAGGTTCGGGAACTGGCGTCCCGGCCAGGTATTCGGCTCTCCGCGGAGCTGCCGGATTTGCGTGCCACGCTTTGTTCAGCGCAGGTTTACGTATGTGCTCTCCTCTATGGCAGCGGGATCAAGAACAAGCTCCTGGAAGCCATGTCCATGCAACTGCCCATCGTCGCTTATCCTGGCGCGACGGTTGGAATTGAATGCACTGCCGGCAAGCACCTGGTCACCGCTGACACGCCG
>QIAS01000438.1:0-456 GCA_003225615.1 Acidobacteriota bacterium
CGCCTTCGAAGATTTTCTTCGACAAATATCTCTCTGCCGAGTCCGGAATCATCGTGGCGACGCGCCTTCCCTTGCCCAGGCGCCGGGCCATCTCGAGCGCAGCGAATACATTTGCTCCCGCGCTGGATCCGGCAAGGACCCCTTCTACAGCCGCTAATTTTTTCACCGTGTCAAAGGCGTCGGGATCAGTCACCATCATGACCTCGTCACACACCGACGGATCGAAATTAGTGGGAATAAAACTCGATCCAATTCCTTCCACCTTGTGCTTGCCGGGGGGGCCGCCTCCCAGCACCGATCCCTGGGTTTCTACGGCGATGGCCAACACCTTTGGCAATTTTTTCTTTAAGAAGCGCGCAATCCCCGTAAAGGTTCCAGCCGTCCCTACGCCGATTACGACGGCATCGATCTGGCCTTCCATCTGATCGAACAACTCGGGGGCAGTGGTTTCGTAGT